>JAOQAJ010000348.1 GCA_025963675.1 Segetibacter sp. | reverse complement strand
TGGGCATATAAACACACTGTGTGCAAGAGCTGTCGCAAAAGGAATTGATGTTTTTAAAGTTTTGATGGCAGCTTGTATTAACCCTGTTATACACTACAATCTTAATGTTGGTTTGCTAAAAGAAGGTGATCCTGCTGATTTTATCATTGCCAAAGATCTTACAGGTTTTGATATATCAGCTACCTACATTAATGGAAGACTCGTGGCTGAAAATGGAGTGACAAGAATAGCTTCTATACCTTCAACCGAGATAAACCACTTCAATTGTGATCTAACGTCCGCTAAAAATTTTGAAGTTTTATTGACAAACAATGAAGATCAACAGATACCGGTGATAGAAGCTTTGGACGGTCAGCTAATTACAAACAAACTACTGGTGTCTTCAGCTCTTTTAAAAAGCAGCGACAATAGTTTAAGAAGCAACATTACTGAAGATATTTTAAAGATTGTAGTAATCAATCGATATCAAAAAGCACCAATTGCAAAAGGCTGGATCAAAAATTTTGGTCTCAAAGAAGGAGCTATTGCTTCATCGGTAGCACATGACAGCCACAACATAATTGTAACCGGGGTCGATGACGAAAGCATTTCGAAAGCGGCCAATCTTATTATTAAAGAAAGAGGCGGCATTAGTTGTGTTTCAATAAAAGATTCTATGATTGTTGCCTTGCCTGTTGCCGGGCTAATGAGTAATAAAGATGGCTATGAAGTAGCCATACAATATACCGGCATTGATAGATTAGCAAAAGCGCTGGGATCAAGTTTATCTGCACCTTTTATGACGCTTTCATTTATGGCACTTTTAGTTATCCCTCATATTAAATTAAGTGACAAAGGACTTTTTAATGGAGATACTTTTACATTTGAAGAAACACAATTTTAAAAAACACCGTAACTAATTGAAAATAAATCAAAAAAAGGCCTAAAAACGTACTTTTCCTAAGGGCTTTTACCATACACCTTAATCTTAGTGAATCTATCTTCGGCCCATGGCTTTTTTAAAGAAACCGGAAGTCCGTATTTCACTTTCCTTTCTGGTTATCAGTATTCTATGGATAGTTTTTAGTGACAAGTTTTTTCTTGCAGTTTTTCAGAATTTGAATGCTGTAGAATTAACGCGAATGCAAACAATAAAAGGGTCCTTTTTTGTTATCGGAGTGTCTTGCCTTATTTATACAATGATAAAATCATCGAATAAACGGCTAATACAATCGCAGGAGGAATATAAAGACCTTTTTTTCAATACACCTAACCCTACGTTTGTATTGAATTTAAAGACAAATAGGTTCTGTAACATAAATAAAGCAGCATTAGACACTTACGGATATTCAACAAAAGAGTTTTCAGAAATGTCGATTGAAGATATCAGGAAAGGTTCTTTAGATACTGATCAACCGTTACATAATAACACTGGAAATATCTTCATTCATAAAACAAAGAATAATAACCAGATAACTTGCATCGAATTATCCCGCAAAATTTCAATTAAAAATTCACCTGCCTTGCTGGTTTCTGTTAACGATATAACCGAGCTCGAGCATGCCAAATTAGAATTAGTACAAAGAGAAAACCAGCTAAATCAGATCTTAAATAGTATAACAGATGGTTTTTTTATCCTTAGTCGGGATATGGTAGTTGAAAAAGCAAATGACCTTTTTAAAACTATCGCAAATCCTACTGATGGAAATATCGAAGGTTTGAAATTGACAGAGATCCTTCCTGAGTTTATTGAAAGAGCGTCTTATAAACAATATTGTCATGTTTTGGAATTTCGTTCTGTTGTTCATTTTGAAATCAATTATGAGAAATTAAACAAATGGTTCCAAATATCTGCATATCCTTTCGATAGCGGCCTTTCTGTATTTTTTAGAGATATAACCCAGGAAAAGGAAGACGAAATTCAAAGACACCAAAACCAACAAAACTTACTGGCATTAATACATAATACAGAAGACCTGATGTGGTGTGTTGACTGCAATTTTAAATACTTCATTTTTAATGAATCGTACAAACAACATTATAAAAGAGCATTCGGCGAAGAGGTAGTTGTAGGCAAATCAGCACTAAATGGTATCCAGGAAACAGAGCCCCCCGACAAGTGGAAAGGTTTGTACGAAAAAGCATTGAATGGCGAAAAATTTACGGTCGAAATGGATTTTGTAGTTTTAGAGAACTCCTACTTTACGACCATCCGGTTTAATCCTATTTATGATGCAAACGAAAATATTATAGGTGTTGGTTGTTTTCTGCAGGATATAACAGAAAGGAAACTTCATCTTAGAAAAATTGAACAACAAAACAAGCAATTAAAACAAATAGCTTTTATCACATCTCATAAAGTAAGGGTGCCACTGGCAAACATTCTTGGTCTTGCTGAAATTCTTGACAAAGACAATCCGCTGAGCCTTTCAAATTGTATGGTTATTGAACACATCAAAACTTCTGCAAAAGAACTTGATGCAAGTATCATAAACATGGCGCAGCAAACAGTTGACGCTAACGATTGATAAAAATGGGTTCGTTAATTTCTTTTCTTTATTAAACGATCAATAAAGCTTCAATCATATTACATGTAGCTGTTGCAAGATTTTTAAACATCAGAAGACAGTTGCAAACTAATAAAATATTACCACTGCACTTTAAATTTTGCCAGCGTACGGTTAAGCTGCTTTTAATCTTCCGGCAACAAATTCTATACGATAAATGGCTAACTTTCTTTTCGTAAAAAGGCGATGTTACCTGGCATAAGATTTTACATTTTAAATAATACTGTTAAACCAGTACATGCGCTTAACCTTTTGAACGTTTTAACCGTCAGAGTATATAGATTAGTACCACGAAATTTAGAGGATATGAAAACACTATCTGAAACCTGGTTCACCGAAGGGTATATTGATTTTGAACTGAAAAAATATACACTCCTTGCTTACCTGAATGAAGTAAATAAATACTTTAATGAAAATAAACTTTATCCGCAGTTAGCCGACGTCATTTTTCATTACAACAACATTGTTTCTTTCAGAGAAAATAAAAAATTTTTGCAGGAGCACTTCCCTAAACAGTTAACTGATATCAATATTCAAAAGCTGCAGTTTGCTTACGAAAGGATGATTGAAGACGATGAACTGATGAAAGAACTTGAAGACATCATTCATTACTCTGCAAATAAAATAAAAAATACAATTAAAACGGGAGCTGAAATTTACGAGTTTGTCGAAACGAAACTAAGTATCGAACCGGTTGGCCTTGTTCCACTTGATGTGAACGAAGGTTATTTATTTTTGAAAGACGGCAAGTACAATGCGATAGTTGTTTACCAATACCGGCTGACTTTCTTCGAAAAGCATGACGAAAAATACCGGGGCATCCGCACAGACTACATTCATAAATGGGAAAGAACCGTAAGCAATTCGCCCGAAAGTATAAAAGGTGAATTGATCAAAAACCGAAAAGATCTTCCCAATCCTGCTGTTTACAATATACAAACTGACCTCGCTTATCCCCTTGAGGAAACGCTGTTACCAATAGCAAAAAGAACTTTTGTAAAGTATATCAGCGGATAAGAATGAATTGATTTAAATAATTTCTTTGTATAAAGGGCATTGGTTTCAGCGACGTCTTACATTACGACACATGCTTTTAAATGAAGTGTATTGTTTTTGGAACAAGGCGGTAGAATAAGAATGAGACATTGTTGTGTCACTCACTTGTACAGCATTTATTAATTCAGCCCGCTACTGATTCGCCGCAATTATTGCTCAAAAAGATTGATACAGGTTGAAGAGTGCGACGCAAGAATGATGCACAAAGCTTCCTGGTTGGCTACAAAAAAAACACCGCTCCAAAAAACCTTCTTAAGCAAACCGCGTATGTGCAACTCAATTCCATTTGAAAGCTGGCAGCCCGAAGCTAACAGCTATTTCCCCCCTTACATTCCGGGCAGCTTTATTCCACTTTCTAAAAGATCCTCCATTACCTTTTGTTGCAGAAACAATTTACTATCCTGGTATCCGAGCGGCTTTACCCAGGTATTAACCATTACCTTATAACCGTCTGCATCAACTGACGATACCCCTATATGAAATCTTGGTTCTTTTAAAAGATCTTTGTTCTTATCAATCGTCTTTTCTAAAATGGAACGAACTTGCTCAAAGGTAACCGTAAAGGGAAATTTCAGTTCAACATCCAACCTGCGAATGCCCTCCCTGCTAAGGTTTACAATTACTTCGTTAGACAACTTGCTGTTTGGAAGAATAACTGTTCTGTTGTCAAACGTGGTCACCAGCGTATAAAAAATTTCTATTGACGAAACTATGCCTTCATGACCTTGTGCAATAATATTATCGCCTACTCGAAATGGCTTTAAAATAAGGATCAAAACTCCGCTCGTAAAGTTTTGCAAAGTACCAGACAAAGCGAGGCCTGTCGCTACGCCAAAAGCGCCAACAAATGCAGCAAAGATGGTCATTTGAACACCCACCACCTGCATTGCAGCAAGCAGTAACAATCCCTGTAGGAAAATAACAGATACACTTAACAAAAACGGACGAAGTGAGGGATCGATGTCTCGTTTTTCTAACCCTGTATGCAACCACCGCTTCATTTTGCCTATAACCCAAAACCCAATAAAAAGCAACAAAAGTGCAATAATTGCCCGCGCTCCATACCGTATAACCCAGTTGTATCCTTTCTGATAAAAATCATCGAATGTCATGAAAAAGTCCTTTTAATCGTTTGAGTGACAAATGAAAAAAAATATGCCATTGGAAGCCGTGCTAACCACCTCTAATACTGAATGATGGTTTTCTTACGACTACTCATCACACGCAACATTTGTAGAATTACCGCAAGCAAAATAAGTGCAAACCCATAATAGAACCACTTACTTAAGTACTTGTTTTCGTTATAAACAGCAAAGGCAAGTATAATTCCGTAAACCGGTTCGAGATTTAAGGTCAGGTTTTGTGTAAACGCCGAAACCTTTTGCAATGCCTGTAGCGACAAGTCCATCGCCATGATGGTGCAAACCCAACTCAGCAATAACAACCAGAGAAAATCAGCGTTTGCCGGCACCCATTGTGCGGTTGGTAAAAAATACAGGTAAAAGGGCATTACAATGGTTAGTATCACAAAGCCTCCGCATAACTCGTATAACATTACCGTTCGGGGGGCATTATAAGAAACCTGGGTTTTATTTAAAATTGAAAACACGCAGGTTAATATGGCAGCGACCACTCCTAAAATAATTCCGACTTTGTATTGCGGATCAAAATGGAAGATGAGGTAAATACCTGCTATGGCAAGCAGGCCAAGTAACACTTCGATAAAAACAATTTTCTTCCTTGTAATCAAAGGTTCGAGCAGGGCGGTAAATAAACCGGTTGACGAAAGACAGGTTAAAGCGATGGAAACATTGGCATATTTTATACTTCCATAAAAAAAACACCAGTGGAAAACGAGAAGACCACCTATTGCCAAAAAATGCCAGCGTTGCTTTGCAGATACAGTCTCAAGCTGCCTTTTTGCCCGCATCAAAAAATACAGTGTAATAATTGTGATAATCAGACGGTACCACACCAGCAGACCTTCATTTAAAGAAATCAACCTTCCTAAAACGCCGGTAAACCCCCATAGAAACACCGCCGCATGCAGCTTAAACAAAGCATTCTTCATGAGCGTGCAAATATACAGGAAAGGGTAAGGAAGGCAGAGAGTTTGGAGATCAAGGTTTGGAGTTAGAGGTTGATGGTTAGAAGCGTGGGGTTGAAGGCTTTGGGTAACGAAGGGAAATTGGGGGATGTTTCTAAACGTCAACTCTGGCGTAATGAGTTTAAGCAGAAACTACTTCAGCGGACTTTTTTACCCGGCGGCGGTAATTTTTAAAGAGACTTTGGAACTGAATTTTTAAGACACCAAAGACGCCTTCTTTTAAAATTCCTTTACTCATTTTAGAAGTGCCGTCTTTTCTGTCTGTAAAAGTTATAGGCACTTCTTTTATCTTAAACTTCAGTTTCCATGCTGCAAACTTCATTTCAATCTGGAAGGCATAACCGACAAATTTGATCTGGTCAAAGTTGATGTTTTGCAACACTTCTTTCCTATAGCATACAAACCCTGCGGTAGGATCGTTGATTGGCATCCAGGTAATTAGCTTTGTATATAACGCTCCACCCCGTGAGTAAAAAAGTCTATCCCACGGCCAGTTTTCAATTTTTCCACCTTCTACATAACGACTTCCTACAGCTACATCAGCACCCGCATACTTGCATGCGTTGTATAATCTCTCAAGGTCGGCGGGACGATGGGAAAAGTCAGCATCCATTTCAAATATGAAACTATAACCTCTTGATATACTCCATTTAAACCCGTGAATGTATGCGGTTCCAAGTCCCAGTTTACCCGATCTTTCTTCTAAAAATAACCGACCATAATAGAGGTGTTGAAGTTCTTTAACTATATCAGCAGTTCCATCAGGGGAGCTATCGTCAATTATCAATACATGATATTCCTGCTCTAAGGAAAAGATAGCTTTTAAAATATTAGCGATATTTTCCTTTTCATTGTATGTTGGTATAATTACAATTTTTTCCAAAAACAAGCAGTGGGGGTTTGAATAATCCGAAAGTACTATTTATGTTTTACTACAGCTAAATTTTACACCCGTAAAAAAACTTAAACTTTCTTTAATAAAGAACGTTTCATTATCTCGGTTAGCTTTTGCTTTGTATGTAAAGGAAAATCTCCTTTCATCATCCAGTCGTAATATTGTGGTTCGGCCTTTAGAACATCCTCCACGCAACGGCCTTTGTGTTTGCCAAAATTAAAAACCTCTTTACAATCTACCTTAACGAACCTGCGTGCGAAATCGACGAGGTCCTCTTCGCCGCAGAAACTACATATCGATTCAAGTGTAACCCCTATTTCAGGATATCTTTCGATTTGAGCTTCTAAAATTTCTGCAGTTGCCGCAGCATCTGCTTCTGCACCGTGTGCACCTTCAAGCGTTTTCTGGCAATAGAACTTGTAGGCTGCGCTCAATGTTCGTTGCTCCATCAGGTGAAAAACCCTTTGAACATCTATCAGCTTTCTGCCATCAACAGTAAACTCGAGACCTGCTCTTAAAAACTCCTCTACCAGCATTGGAATGTCAAAACGGTTGCTGTTATAACCCCCGATGTCACACTGCTCGATAAACTGCTTTATTTCGTTGGCAACCTGTTTAAAAGAGGGTGCATCTTTTACCATTTCATCCGAAATACCGTGCACATCACTTGATGCTTTGGGTATAGGCATCAGTGGGTTTATTAACCTTCTTTTCGTCTGGCGTGTTCCATCTACTCCTACTTTCACTATAGCAATTTCAACAATTCTGTCAAGTGCAAGGTTAGTACCTGTTGTTTCCAAATCAATGAAAGCAATGGGACGTGTTAACTGTAATTTCATTTAAATAAATTCAAAGGGGGTTAAATTCTTTTTGCAAAAATCTGTATAAAAACTTATTTGCGGGCAGTTATATTTTCTGCAAAAGAAATTACGTCTAATCCATCATAATTGCCACTGCTCATTAAAACCAGATTAGCGTTTTCATATTGCCGTTGAGAAAGCCAGTCTAATAAGTCATTCCTGTCAGTAATTACACTAAGGCCATCTTTTTGAAAACCTCCCTCTACTGTTTCGCGAGGAAGGTCAGGCATTCTTTTAAGTTCTAACGCATGCTTTGAGTAGAAAACAGCAGCATGGTCAGCCTTATCTAATGCACCTTTATATTCGCTCATAAAGTTCTCGTTAAGGCTGCTAAAAGTATGGAGCTCTAATACTGCAACCAATTGCCTTTTAGGATATTGATGCTTTACGGCTTCTATTGTTGCTTTTACCTTACTTGGTGCGTGCGCAAAATCACGATAAACAATGGTTTTTTCGTTTTCAGCAATTTTTTCAAGACGTTTGCTGGCGCCTGTAAAAGTAGCCATTGCCGTCACGAAAGTCTCTGAATCAATTTCTAAATATTTACAAGCATACCAGGCAGCATAAAGGTTTAAAAGGTTATGATTACCGAACACCTTCAATGCACCTGTGGTACCATCTATTGTTACTGTTGTCTTTCCGCTTTCAATTGTATGAGTTGGAACGGCATATGGCTGAAGAATGATATCTTCTCTTTTATTTTCTAACACTAACTGCTTGAGAACTGTATCTGTTTCATTATAAATCAACAGTCCACCTTTTTCAATTTTGCTAATAAAGATCTTAAATTGTTCAAGGTAATTATCAAATGTTGGGAAAACGTTTATGTGATCCCAGGCAATGCCGGTTAGTATGGCAACGTGCGGAAAAAGAAAATGAAACTTAGGTCGCTTTTCGATTACGCTAGCAGGATACTCATCACCTTCACATACAATAACCGGCGCGTTACTAATGTTTACTGATTGATCAAATCCTTCAAGCCGCGCTCCTACCAGGTAATCAAACTGCTTTTGTGCATATTTTAACACGTGCATTATCATACTTGTTGTGGTCGTTTTTCCATGACTTCCACCAACAACTATCCTCGTTTTTGAGGTGCTTTCTTTAAAAATGTATTCCGGAAACGAATATAATTTCAACCCTAACTGCCTGGCTTTTTCGATTTCCGGATTGTCAGCCTTCGCATGCATTCCCAATATAACGGCTTCAATATCAGGAGTAATCAGAGCTGGGTTCCACCCCATTTCGACGGGTAATAACCCTTCTTTTTCAAGGTTTGTTTTGCTCGGCTCAAAAATTTCATCATCTGTTCCGGTTACCTGGTAACCTTTTCTTTTTAGAGCAATTGCAAGCTGGTGCATAACACTCCCACCAATCGAAATGAAGTGAACTTTCATTAAATTTTTTATCTTTGAAATATCTGGTGCAAAATAACCGTTTATTTGTTTAACAAAATAAACTATGAAGAAGACATTTATTGCAATTGTTTCAGTAGTACTGCTTAGTACCATCTTTGTATCTTGCGCATCCAGTCGCCAGGCGAGCTGCCCTTCGCATAACCCACGTTACTTTTACAAGGGATAATTGCAGGTACAGGTAAAAAATAAATTAGTATATTATGAATTGGATTGAACTGACAAGTGAAGATCAGTTAGATGTTATTTTTGAAAAATCGAAAGAAAAACCGCAGGTAATTTTTAAACATAGTACAAGATGCAGCATCAGTGCTATGGCAAAAGGAAGACTTGAAAGAAGCCTCGCTCCTGAAAATGCTGATTTTTATTTTCTTGACCTTATCGCTCATCGCAATCTAAGCAATAAGATTTCAACTACATTCCAGGTGTTTCACGAAAGCCCGCAAATATTACTAATTAGAAATGGAGAATGTACATATGACGAAAGTCATGGATCAATCTCTATGGATGAGATAGCCGAGCAGGTTTCGGCATAGATATAACTTCATAAAAAATTGGATGCATCCTTTACGGATGCATTTTTATTTACACCGAATTTTAAAACTCATGCCATTTTTTAGCAAACAACAATAACGACCACAATTACAAATTTGGTTTTATAATACCGGCATAGCTCTTCGTGGGGGCATTGTTGCGACGCAATCACTTCAACTGCAAAGCCTCTGGCAACTGTAGCTTTCATTCAAACATCTCTTTTCCCTTTTCGAACGCCCTCCATTTAAGACACAAATGTTAAGCGAAAGACGTTCTCTCTATTCGAGTTTAGAGACCAGTACATTAAGTATTATAGTGATCTCCTAAACAAAGCAATATCTAGTCGCACGCTTAAAAGAGCATGTAAGGAAATCCGTTATTACAATACAAGGCTCTGAAAGGAGAAATCGATATAAATGGACCTAAAATTTGTTTAATTTACGGAATAGAAACAGTAAACGTTTGAGAACTTATTTCCCCACTACTTTTTTTATTTTTTTTTAAAATCCTCATGCATCCTTTAATATTATAATTTTTAATCTGTTTCAGATTGAAAAAAGAATGGCACGTATTTAATACTATATACTTCCATATCACAATCTCTGACCTTAAAATATAACATTGAAACTATGGAGGTAACAAACAGTATTTTTAAAACTAATAATGGCTACAATTTAGACGGTCACTCAAATAATCCATCTACCCGTATTTGTTTTTCTCACCTACGATGGGATTTCGTTTATCAACGTCCTCAACACCTGATTTCCCGCTTCGCTACGATGTTTACGGTCTATTTTGTTGAAGAGCCATATCATGATGCCCCTGGTGAACCTACTTTATCTTTTACTCCTAAATCCGACAATCTTTGGATTGTAAGACCTCATTTGCCCGGTAATATTTCTCACGAAGAGAGCGAAAGATTACAAAAGAATTTATTAGACAGGTTTTTAAAGAGTAAAAACTTAGACGACATCATTTTCTGGTATTATACTCCAATGGCTCTTGCGTTTTCAGGGCATATTAAACCTGCACTTACGATCTATGATTGCATGGATGAACTTTCTCATTTTAAAAATGCCCCTCCAAAACTTACCGCTTTAGAAAATGACCTGTTCAAAAAAGCAGACATCGTTTTTACTGGCGGCCAATGTTTATATGATTATAAAAAAGACAAGCATAGCAATATACACGCCTTTCCCAGCAGCATAGATAAGAAACATTTTGAACAGGCAAGAACCATCAAAGAACAACCTGAAGATCAAAAAAATATCACAGGACCTAAACTCGGCTTTTATGGCGTAATAGATGAAAGGTTCGATATCGAACTTGTGAAGAAAATGGCAGAACTTAAGCCTGAATGGAGTTTTGTTCTGTTGGGTCCAGTAGTAAAGATCAATCCTGATTCTCTTCCTCACCAAACAAATGTGCATTTACTAGGCGGTAAAAATTACGATCAATTACCTCATTATGTTTCCGGTTGGGATGTCGCTTTAATTCCTTTTGCAATAAATGAATCTACGCGTTTCATCAGTCCAACAAAAACTCCTGAATATCTTGCAGCGGGTGTACCTGTAGTATCTACACCAATTACCGACGTTATCAATCCATATGGTGATAAAGGCATAGTAAAAATAGGTTCTACAGCAGAAGAGTTTGTTGCCGCAGCAGAAGAGTACATGAAGATGAACAGAAGCAACTGGCTGCCTGAAGTCGATGAATTTCTGGCTGACAAAAGTTGGAGCTCGACTTTTATGGAGATGATGAAAAGAATAAATGCAACGCTTGCTAACCAGAAGAAGAATAAGACAGTTGCAAGAACTTCAGAGAAATACACTTACGATTATGTAATAGTCGGTGCTGGGTTCGCAGGCAGTGTACTAGCAGAAAGGCTTGCTTCAGTTGGCAATAAGAAGATCTTAATCATTGACAAAAGAAATCACATTGGCGGTAATGCGTATGATTATTACAACGAAGACGGAATACTGGTTCATAAATATGGTCCCCATATTTTCCATACCAATTCTGCTGACGTGTTTAATCACCTTAGCAAGTTCACCGGTTGGCGCAATTATCAACATAAAGTTTTAGCAAATGTTGATGGACAGTTGCTTCCAATTCCCATCAACCTCAATACGATCAACAAGTATTATGGACTTAATTTAAATGGGCTTGAAGTTGAAGAGTTTTTGGCTTCAAGGGCTGAAAAGACGTACCCGATAAAAACATCCGAAGATGTTGTCGTAAGTAAAGTTGGTAGAGAATTGTACGAAAAGTTCTTTAGAGGGTATACACGCAAACAATGGGATCTTGACCCATCAGAGTTAGACGCGTCGGTAACCGCACGGGTGCCAACAAGAACAAATAAAGACGACCGTTATTTCACTGATACTTTCCAGGCAATGCCTGCTCATGGATATACAAAGATGTTTGAAAAGATGCTTTCGCATCCAAACATTAAGATCATGTTGAATACCGATTATGAGGAGGTTATGAATGATGTGAAATTTAGAAAGCTGATATACACCGGACCAGTTGATGAATTCTTCAACTACAAATATGGCAAGTTACCGTACCGGTCTTTGCGCTTCAAATTTGAAACCGTCGAAACTTCCCAATTCCAGGAAACAGGAACGATAAATTATCCAAACGATTACGGGTTTACGAGGATTACCGAATTTAAACATTTAACCGGGCAGAAGCATGATAAAACAACTTTAGTCTACGAATATCCTGAGGCGACAGGAGATCCGTATTATCCGGTTCCGCGGCCAGAAAATGAACTACTGTATAAAAAGTATGCTGCTTTGGCAAACCAGTTAACCAATACATACTTTGTAGGACGTTTAGCTACTTACCGTTATTATAATATGGACCAGGTTGTTGCTCAGGCATTAGCGACGTTTAAAAAGATCATGCAGTCCGAATTGTCCACCAAACTGCAAGCAGATGAAGATAGAGTGTACCAAAAGCAAAATTGAGATATGGGGCGGCTTGGAATGTTCTCTTAACAGGGTTGAAGATAAGTACATGGACCAGCTGGTTTTATCTGGCCATTATACAAGAGGAGATGACGATATTAAAAGATTTGCTCAGCTAGGAATTAAAGCACTTCGTTATCCTGTACTTTGGGAGAAACATGCGCCGCAGAAAGAGACCACAATAGATTGGAGTTATTCAACAGCAAGATTAAATGAACTGAGACAAGCCGGCATCGAACCGATTGTCGGCTTGGTTCATCACGGCAGCGGTCCTGTTTATGCTGATTTTTTTGATGGCAGTTTCGCTGAGGGTTTAGGTGAATATGCAGGTAAAGTAGCTGCACAGTTTCCATGGGTCGAGAACTATACTCCGGTAAACGAACCTTTGACTACCGCACGTTTCTGCGGATTATACGGGCATTGGTATCCGCACAAAGCAACTACCTTAGATTTTCTTAGAATACTGCTTGCTGAGTGTAAAGGAACGATCCTGGCTATGCAGGCAATCAGAAAAGTTAACCCTAAAGCAAAGCTTGTTCAGACAGAAGACATCGGGAAAACACAAAGTACTCACAAGCTTAGACCGCAGGCTGACTTCGAAAACAAACGCCGCTGGCTATCATTTGATATTCTTTCAGGAAGAGTTAATGAAAAACATTCACTATGGAATTACCTCCTCGAAGTTGGACTGACAAAAGAGGACTTTGAATTCTTTGCAGCCAACCCATGCCCTCCGGATATAATGGGTGTAAATTATTACATCACGTCAGAGAGATATATTGACGAAAGAATTGAAAGATTTCCTCAACATACTGTAGGTGGAAATGGAAAAGAGGTGTATGCAGACGTAGAAGCTGTAAGAGTCGGAAGAAACCAGGGGCCGGAAGTTTTATTTAAAGAAGTTTGGGAAAGATTTCAGCTGCCAATAGCGGTTACCGAGGTGCACTTGCATTGCACGCGAGAGGAGCAATTGAGATGGTTTCATTACATATGGAAAGCAGTTAATAAGCTGAAAGATCAAGGTGCAGATATAAGAGCAATTACAGCATGGGCCCTTTTAGGTTCTTTTGATTGGTGTAGTTTGTTGACGAAACCGGCCGGTATCTACGAACCAGGTTTATTTGATGTAAGAGCTGTTGCAGAACCACGACCTACAGCACTTACAAAAATGGTAAAGTCACTTTCTCTGGGAGAAGACTTTGTCCACCCGGTGATGAGGGAGGAAGGTTGGTGGAAAAGACCTTGTGCGATACAATATCAACTTGAAGAGTTGTGCGAACATGTACCAAGTACAAGAAAGCTGCAGGGCAATCCCCTGATCATTATTGGAAAGACCGGAGCATTGGGCACTGCCTTCAGTCGTATTTGTCAACTTAGGGGAATCCATTACATTTTGTTAGGTCGGCAGGAAGTAGACATTTCAGACGTTGCTGATATCGAACGGATGGTAAAACATTACAACCCATGGGCAATTATAAACACTGCCGGATACTCGAAGATAGATGAGGCAGAAAGAGAACCGGAAGATTGCTTTATGGTCAACAGTGTTGCACCGAAGTTTTTATCTACTGTTTGTCGAAAGTTCGGAATTCAGTTTGTCACTTATTCATCAGATCTTGTTTTTGATGGAAAAAAGAACAATCCGTACCTGGAGAGTGACTTTGTCGCTCCGTTAAACATCTACGGTCAGAGCAAGGCATTGGCGGAGGAGAATGTGCTAAAAAATGACCCGGATGCATTGATTATACGCACCGGTGCTTTCTTTGGTCCCTGGGATCGGACTAATTTTGTGCATGATGCCTTGAAATCATTTTCAATAGAGCAGGATTTCCTGGCGCCGAAAGATGTCATTGTTTCTCCCACCTACGTGCCTGACCTTGTAAATACCACGCTCGACCTCTTGTTAGATGAAGCAAATGGAATTTGGAATATATCAAACAAAGGAAGCATAAGCTGGGCAATGCTGGCGTATGAAGTAGCTAAAAGAAGTCGGTATAACACCCACCATTTTAAAGCCGTAACTTTAAACGAAATGAATTTTCTTGCATCAAGACCGGCATATAGTGCACTTACAACCGAAAAAGGTTTTGAACTGCCGGGGCTTGACAACGCGTTAGATAGGTTTTTTAAAGAACAGGAGTTGATAACAGTATAAACGTCGAAAGAATCAATAGCAGTCTCCTGGCCCCAAGCCATAGAAGTGGGCCAGGAGATTTTTTTTGTTACAAGCTTAAAAACTTTCTTCGACATCGTTGTGTCACTCACTTTTACTACAAATCTTTATTTAGCTTTTATACCCGGAATGTTTTGGCCACGAAGGCCCAAAGGCACGAAGGTTTAAAAAACGTCTTTTGGTCTTAGAGCCTTAGTGGCTGAATAAACTAAAAAATGTACAAGAGTGCGACGCAAGAATGTCTAATCGAAGAAAAATGCCGGGATCCAAAAAACTCTTATTAAAAGCCCGATTCGCTTCTCACGCATTTCGTTTCGAAAAATAGGTGAGCTCCTTGGAGAAATCTAATTCAGGCAGCTTTTCCTGTAGCATTTTCACTTTTTCAAAACTGTTTTTCAAAAACGATTGATGAGACTGGGTTTCGGGTTGAAAAGGTTTGTGCTTATAACCGTTGGCGATCTTTTTAATCTCTTCCATATACGCCTTAGTCGTTGCATCAATAAAGTTCTCTTCGAACTTTTCAAACACAAATTCAGTAGCAGCATAATTTGGATGCACAAGGTCGATATCATAAAAACGGTAATCGCGTAAGACATCAATCACAAGTTCATAAGCAGGGAAATAATAGGTATGCTTATACTTCTCTACCAATTGATGAACTGCCTCAATCAACCTTGCCTTGCTTCGATTGTTCTCAACAACTCCATCCCTGATATGGCGGACCGGACTAATTGTGAAAATGATTTGTAATTCGGGATTAAAGCCTTGTAGCTTTTGTATAGTTTCTTCAAGGGCCTGAAAGGTCTCTTCCGTTCTAAGCAACTGCTTTTTGAACCATTGTCCTGGCGCACGATGACAATTTGCTACAGGTTGATTATCTTCAGAAAGCTGGTAAGAAAACGATGAACCTAAAGTTATAATAAGCCATGAAGCCGTCTTTAACTGCTCATGCGCTTTCCTTTGCGATAGATTGATATTGAGCAAAACGCTGGCGGCATCCATACCAGAAAAAACAGAATGATGGTTCCAGCTTTGCCACAATTCGTTCAGGTAAAAAAGATCAGCTTGTTTATATTTTTTATTATCGATATAAGAATTCAAACTCTTGGCGACGCTAATCGGGTCGAATAAAATACCATTTGGGTTCTGTATAACCGGAAACTTTAATTCCTCCAACCTTCGGCCAATATGCTCAGTAAAGCAGGAACCAATTAAAAAGATGCTGTCAGAATAAGTTATCTTTTTTTCCGGCGATTTGATTTCTACATCTAACATCAGTTTCATAATACAAAATTGATTTAAGCTTCCTGGAAAATTTGAAATAGATTATCCTTCTGGTTCAAATATCTTTATTGGTGTTTCATTAAAATTGGCAAAAGAGTGCATAAAAGAGCAATGTTACGAGACCTCTAAATGAAAACCTGCTCTGCCAACCTTATTGATTTTGCCAGAGCATCTTCATTCAGTTGGCTGCCCAACACATTTCTGTCTTTAAAATATCTGATCATCCATTCGGTATTCAGATTTCCAATTAAATCATTACCTGCCATCGGGCAACCTCCAATTCCTTTTAATGCACCATCAAATCTCTTACAGCCTGCATCTACCGCTGCTTCCACCTTTTCCTGCCAATTCTGAACTGTTGAATGAAGATGTACTCCAAACTCAGTTTGCGGAAAAGCAGGTATCAAAGTACTGAGTGCAAAATTAATTTGATCCGGAGTAGCTACACCAACCGTATCTGCAATTGAAACAATTTTTATATTTCTTTTTACCATTTCATCCGCCCAGTGCAGCAACGTTTCTTCATCATATTCATCTCCGTATGGATTGCCGAAACCCATGCTCAGATACACAACCAATTCCTTGTTGTTTTTTAGACAAAGGCTTTGAATTTCCTCTACCCTTTGCATACTCTGGTCAATAGTACTATTCGTGTTTCTTAACTGGAAAGTTTCAGAAATGGAAAACGGAAAGCCGAGATATGAGATCTGATTAAACTGCACAGCTTCTTGTGCGCCCCTGGCATTTGCAACAATTACCAGCAGTTTTGTTTTAGATAATTTCGGAGAAAGACCATTAATTACTTCTTTCGTATCGGCCATTTGAGGAACTGCTTTTGGAGAAACGAAGCTGCCACAATCAAGAGTGTGGAAGCCTATTTGCAGCAAACTGTCTAAATAAGCAATCTTCTTTTCTGTAGGTATAAATGTTTTCCATCCCTGCATCGCATCGCGGGGGCATTCAACGATGCCTATTTTGTTACTGAAGCTTATTAAACTGCCTGCCATTTCTATTAACTTTTGTTCAAACTAAAATCGTACAAATTTAATAAGTTTGACAATCACGCCCGAAAACGAAATGGACGCCAGTTAGAAGGCAAAAAACCTTCTACTACTATTTCTTTGCTCTTTTTAAACTCGTTGTCTTTTCTTTTAATTTCTCTTCATGAATTTCCTCTGCTTCATCTAGTGAATGTGAAGCATGCAGGTTTTGATCCTTCTTTGCAAGTTGAGCCAGGTGAACATAAAATTTCTTTATTACCTGCAGTTCGTCGTCTGTCAGATCTTCTATATCAATCAAACGATTACTTGAGTCTTTGTTTGATGCTATCAGTTCATTCAGCTTTAGTTGAATAGCGAGCGTGTCTTTGTTTTGCGATTGCTGAATTACAAAGACCATCAAAAAAGTTATGATGGTTGTACCAGTGTTAATGACCAGTTGCCAGGTATCAGAAAAGTGGAAAACAGGACCAGTAATTGCCCAAACAATAATGACTAAAAATGCCAGCATGAAAGCAAAAGGTGAGCCGGTAGCTTTTGTAACTGTAGTGGAAAATTTATCAAACTTTGCGGTAAAGGAAGTGGAAGTCTTTTTCATTTAAATTGATTGTGAAGCAAATATCGCCCGTTATGAACTTTGATATAAAACCCCTCCTTAGCTTGCCTCTATTGCCTCATTATCATAAGTCCGAAAAGAGTGTTTTATACGGATTAATTGTACCTGCCTGATATGTAAAGCAGAGGTCACCGGTTCCATTTTTTGAAGGAGTTTTTGACTGGAGATGAGTTGGTTTGTAAATACGCTGGCAAGACTGCCTAAAACAGCAAGAACCGCGGAAGCGGCTCTTACTACACTGTCTATTACAAAAGAAAAACAAAAAAAATTATCCAATGGCGACCTTTCTTGCTGATGGAGGTGTATCAGCTAAACCTCTAAAATCAACTGGCACCAGTTTACTCACACCTGCCTCCTGCATCGTTACCCCGTAAATTACATCCACCGTACTCATCGTTTGCTTGTTGTGCGTTACAATGATAAACTGGCTGTTAGCACTGAACTCCTGTATCATTTTAGTGAACTTTCCAACGTTCGCATCGTCCAGTGGAGCATCAACCTCGTCTAATATACAAAAAGGAGCTGGTTTAATCAAGTAAATTGAAAATAATAATGCTGTTGCAGTCAAAGTTTTTTCTCCACCGCTCAACTGACCGATACTGCTAGGTCGTTTTCCCTTGGGTTTCGCGATAATGTCAATTCCGCTTTCGGCAAGATTTGTAGGGTCAACAAGAATTAAATCCCCCTGGTCCTCTTCGGTAAATAATGTTTTAAATACTTTCTGGAAATGCTCGCGCACCTGGTTAAACGTGTCTAAAAACTTTTGATTGGCTGTTGTTTCCACTTCCTGGATCGTTTGCATCAGGCTTTCCTTCGCGTCCACCAGGTCGTTCTTTTGCTCTACGATGAAGTCATAACGCTTCTTCATTTCGGTATAAGCCTCAATCGCTGTTGGGTTAACTTCGCCCATATTCTCAAGGCGCTTCTTCATCCGGTCTGAAGCAGCCTGCAAATCAGCAACAGGTGTATCAGTATCACGAGCCTGGTCTAAAATTTCATCAAGGTTGATCTTAAACTCTACACTTAACCTTTCCTTCATTCCGGCTAACTGTAGTTTCAATTCGTTTAGCTTGTCCTTAATTTCGGTAAGAATATGATCAATCAGCTCCTTACTTTTTACCTTATGACGTAGTTCACTTTCCTTGGCTTGTAAGCCATTCCGAATGTTATAATATGCCTGGTCAGCTTCATTGAGTTTTTTCTCTTCCTCGTCCTTCATCCGCATCAAATTGAGCAGGAACTCATCGTTGTCATTCAAAGTAGCTTCGTTCTCAGCTATCGTCTTTGTTGCCTGCTCTAGCTGGACCTTGTTGTTTTCGATCTGTTGTGTCAAGTCGTTTAACTGGTTACGCTTGAAGTTCAATTCTGTCTTCAGCGCCGAGATCTTGCTTTGTTGACGGGTTAGTTGCAGATTACTTTCGTTGAATAGTGTATTCACTTCATTGTAATCCTGCTCGGCTAGTTTATAATCCTGCTCCTGCATTTTCATATCCTCAGCGGCAGACTGCAGTTGTTCGTTCAGGCCTATTAATTCTTCGCGTACATCAGCGATCGAATCCTGGTTGGCTTCCAAATTCGCTTGCAGTTCATCCAGTCTTTTTTGACTGTTGTTTTGCATTGCGGTTAAGTTCTCCAATTTATTCTGCAATGCAAACACCTGGTTCGTTAGGTTGCTGATTTCCTGTTGGGTTTGCCTTATGACGTTTTCCTTCAATTGATCGTTGTAAGCAATCACCTCATCGTGTCTCGCCTGGATCTCTGCTTTGATACCGTTTACTACCGCTTCCTGCGCTTCAATCTGGCTAAACAGTTTTTCAAGGTTCTTTGCACGACCAATTTTTTTTCCTTCAAATAAGCCAACACTTCCACCGGTCAATGAAAACTTGCCTTTTACAAACTTACCATGTTTCTCAAGCACCACTCCCCCATCGCTGTCTAACATAGCAGCTTCGTCATCTGCTATGTAAACGTTGCTTAAAAGGTATTCTGCCAGGCGCCTGTACTTCTCATCCACTTCAATAACATCTAATGCCTTAATGGTATTGGCCGGCTGATGTTCATCTGCGCGTTTATAGTTATTAATCCTGTCTAGCAGGAAAAAGTTGGCTTTGCCTTTCTGGTTTGCATCCAACAGGTGAATGGCCTGCATGCCCTCTTCAAGGTCGTTGACAACATAATAGTTCAGGTAAGGCTCCAGGACATTTTCAACGGCTGCCCGGTATTCTTCCTTTACGTAAATGGTATCTGATAAAATAGGCGCGGTATGATTCCAGTTTTGGTTCTTGTGTAGAAACTTCACACTCTCCGGGTAACCTTCCATGCTGTCGATCAAACTCTTCAGTAGAGCATGTTCATTCCGCTTACTGTCCAGCTTGCGGCTTTCTTCTGCCAACCTGTTGCGCAACCCCTCAACCTTCTGTTGCGTCTCCAGGATGCGCTGTTTGGTCGCTTCGTGCTGCTCCTGTAACTGGCGAAGCTCTACCCTTTTGTCTTCCAGTTCCTGTTCTTTGTCTATCCGTTGTTCTTCCAGTTGTTTTAACTGGCTTTCACGCTGCTGCCTTTCATCCTGCAATTGGATCAATGCCCTTTGCAGGTTTTGAATAGATGCATCAGCAACGGCTACTTTCTTCTCAGCATCAAACTGTTTTCGCTGAACTTCCTGGTATTGTCGTCGCAATTGGTCCACAGTTCCTCGCTTGTCATCAAACACCTGGCGCTTTGAAGCTAGATCCATCTTCATCTCATCCAACTGTTGCTGCAGGTTACCTAGTTTTCCTTCCTCTTCGCCTAATTGTAATGTGGTAAATTCAATTGATTCATCAATTCCGCTTAATTGTCCTTCTGCCCTATCAAGAAATGCTTTGATGCTGCCTTCCTTCTCTTTCAGGTATTGAAGCTTTTGGGTTGCCAGCTTCTTTTCATTTTCATGTGTTCTCAGCTTCTGCACAACGTCATTAAACTCTTGCTGCATGCTTTGCAAGGCCCTTTCCTTTTCAATAAAACCAACCTTCTCCTGCTCTATCACTGCCTCTTCGGTGGCGATCTCGGCTTCAAGTCTTATCTTCTTATCGGTCTCTGACTCCTGCTGTTCGTTCAGGTTGCGGTAGGTGTCGTTAAATCCTTCCAACGATGCCTTTGCCAACTCAACAGAAATCTCTTTATAATCTTTCTTGATCTCGTAGTATTTCTCGGCCTTTTTCGCCTGGTTCTCGAGGGTTTTCAACTGGTTGTTGATCTCGAACAATAAGTCCTCGATCCTGTTCAGGTCGCCCTCGGTAGCATCTAGTTTCGCCTTTGCTTCTTTCTTGCGGGTTTTATAAATGGTGATACCAGCTGCCTGCTCCAGCATACGACGACGACTATTTTCCTTGTCGCGAATAATGTCATCCACCATTCCCAGCTCAATAATGGCATAACTGTCCGTGCTTACACCAGTATCCATAAATAAGTTATGGATGTCCTTCATCCGACAGCTCACATCGTTCAGGCGATACTCACTCTCACCATTCTTATAAAATTTACGGGTAACAGTCACCGTACTAAACTCGGTAGGCAACAGGTTCTTCGTATTCTCAAAAGTCAGGCTCACCTCGGCAAGGCCACTGGCACTACGCGTACGGCTACCATTAAAAACCAGGGCTTCCAGGTTCTCACTCCGTAAGGCGCTAATCTTCTGCTCCCCAATTACCCACCGGATGCTGTCAATAATATTGCTCTTGCCGCAACCGTTGGGTCCAATAATGCCGGTAATACCTTCATCAAAATTCAGAACGGTCTTATCCGCAAACGATTTAAAACCCTTAATTTCTAAGCTCTTTAATCTCACTTCACTGTTTTTATTAATTTGTTACCTGTTTTCCCTAAACCGCAAAGCGGTTCTCGATAATTTGAACATCATCAAAAACAAATGCTCGTCCCTCTGGGAAATAAGGCTTGCAGCTTGAAGCCAACAGCTAGCAGCTTTTTCCGTCTGCGAACATACAGCAACTTCCACAAATACATCAGCAGTTGCAGGAGATGTGCAAACGATGTTAACTACTTCGCCCTACATTTGGGGATAAGAGGCTTAAAAATGTGAATGGACAGTGAAAGGTGTAGAATAACGTGTTTATTTGGCTCTTCGCGTTATGACGCACAAAGCAGTAGGTACCGATTATCTCCAAAAGTTCAAGTTGAAAATGTAGGTGGAGAAATACATAATGAAGCACGGGTACCTTCAGAAGAACCCGAACAATGTAATAAACACATTGGCAGGCAAGATTGAAATAATAGCAAAGCATCAGTAAATTTGACTGGCTGTCCAAAACCTAAACCTTAATTACACCGATGCCCGTTTTATCTTAACTGCCCTAATGCTTGTTTCATCTGCCAACTTGTATGCAACAGACACTTTATTCTTCCGCTTGTACAATCATCCCCTAAACGGGAACCAGCAACGCAAAATGGAAAGAATGTGATTTATTATCAAGGCAGCCCATAATTTTTAAATTGTAGGTTTTGAGAGCCCTCAATAAGGAAGAACATCACTAATACATTCCATTCCATTACTTCTCTCCGATTAATGTTATAAAGCCCAAGGGTGCCGTTTTATTGATTGCTCCACATACGAGTGCTTGATTGAATAGCCATACGTCTAATAATAGGAAACATACCTTTTTGTTGCCATAAGTTCGACCTTGAATAAATCAGCTTTCAATTAATTTTCCTAAATTTTCTAAGGCTACAACTTTGGAATGGAAGCATTTGCTTCAGGATGATTAACGCCTTTATAATTCTTTATGTAAGGTAAGAGCGTACTCCAGGCATTCGTCAAGCAGCTAACTTGATATGTATCCATTAGAATCTCATGCCTACACTGCCGAAGAAAGATGGTTGAAGGATTTTTGTTCTTACTGCCAGCACATCGTTTGATGGTGGGTCGAACAAGATTTGGGGGCCAAGCCCCGTCTTTAAAATCAAGCCTTGATTGCCTTGTAGTCTGTAGCAGATGAAAGGCGTCAAGTATAGTTGTTTATTGAAATCCTCTTGCCATCCGTTGGTGTAAGGATGAAATTTATCCATAAAAAAAGTAGCTGTCAAATCCAGTTCCAGGTGATGTAATCGACCTTTCGTAAATGCGTTGACTGAAAGCGGAAAGGCTAATTTTCGCGATGGTTGAAATGGCTGAATTCCTAAGGCGAAGCTCCAATTCACCGTATTGCCCATAAAAAAAACCCTTTCATAATTAACCGAACCAAAATTTTCCTTACCGCCAAAAGTTACAAAGGCAATGTTCTTTTTACGCAAGACAGCAGTACTATCAGCGCTAACACTTTTCTCACTAATCAAGAGAACGATAGAACCAACTATAATTTTCGCGGCAACTCCCCTGATTCTTTTTGAAATTGCTGCATTAAAGCGTAGTAAATGAGTTCTTGCTTTCGACATTGATATAAACTTTGGACAAATTATTTTAGCAATTCCGCGACGGAGATCGAAACGGTAAATTAATCGGACTTGAGTTAAATGTAAAGAAAGTAATTGATGTTGATCCCCGGGCCGATAATTAAGCATTTCAGTGATCTTGCGAAATACTTAACCCATAGGAAGATACAGTGCGTCTGAAAAAAGCATAAATTACAGTTGTATTTCAGGGGTCATATAAAACATATATTTATGAACCGCCTCTACCTATACCTGGCCATCATATTATTTCCATCCTTACTTAGCGCACAAACTGTTGTCTCCATAAAAATTGATGGTTCAATCAACCCTGCATCTGCTGGTTTTATCAGGAATACTATTAATAGAGCAACCAATGAAAAAGCTGAATGCGTTGTGATTCACCTCAATACTCCAGGTGGATTATTGAAATCGACAAGGGTTATTGTAGGTGATATTCTTGAATCTGCTGTACCTGTGGTTGTTTATGTCTCTCCTGGTGGAGCACATGCCGGTTCTGCCGGTGTTTTTGTTACGACGGCTGCACACATTGCTGCAATGGCCCCTTCTACAAATATTGGCGCAGCTCATCCCGTAAGTATGCAAGGTGGTATGGACTCAACTATGAGCAATAAAACAACGAATGATGCAGTTGCATTTATAAAGACAATTGCAGAAAAAAGAAAGCGCAATCTTCAATGGGCAGAAGACGCGGTAAGAAGGAGTGTATCAATAACCGAAGCTGAAGCTATTCAAAATAAAGTGATTGATTTAGTTGCAGTCAATGAGCAGGACCTTCTAAAGCAAATCGATGGCAAAGTAGTCGAAACATCTATTGGCAGTAAAACTTTGCACACAGCAAATGCAAAGGTCGAAAGAGTGGAAATGGGTTTTACCGAAAAAATACTTAACCTCGTTAGTGATCCTAACGTTGCCTATATTCTTATGATGCTTGGCTTTTATGGCATGTTGTTCGAGTTATATAGTCCCGGTGCAATTGTTCCCGGTATCATAGGCGTTATTTGTCTTATCCTTGCTTTTTACTCTATGCATACTTTACCTTTAAATTATGCAGGTCTTGCACTTATTGTTTTTGCCATTATTCTTTTTATTTTAGAGATTAAAATAACCAGTCACGGTATACTCGCCATAGGCGGTGTTATTTCAATGGCTCTCGGTTCGATGATGTTAATTAGAACAGAGTCTGCACTTGAATTTTTGAGAATATCCTGGAGTGTAATATTATCAACGACCCTTGTAACAGCGCTGTTCTTTTTTTTCTTAATCTCTTTGGTTGTAAAAGGCCAGAAGCTAAAGCCAATTACCGGCGTAGAAGGAATTATAGGCGAAGAGGGCGAGGCGCTTGCACGCCTGGAACCTGAAGGTATGGTAAGAGTGCACGGAGAACTGTGGAAAGCAAAATCTATTTCGGGAAATATCGAACAGGGTGAAAGGATTAAAGTAAAAGCTTTGCATAATCTTACCCTCGTGGTAGAGCAGGTAAAAAATTATGCATGAAATAAAAAGCAGTGTAAGTAAGCGTAATAGTTATTGTAAACCCGTTTTGATAATTTGAATGTTCCCGGTAAACTTCGTAATTAAAAAAAGCAAAATGCAGAATTTTCCATTTGCCACGGTCGTTATTGTAGTACTCGCTATTTATGTATTAGCGAGTTCCATTAGAATCTTAAATGAATATGAACGCGGTGTTGTATTCAGACTTGGAAGGATGGTAGGTGTCAGGGGCCCGGGCCTTATAATATTGGTTCCTTTTATAGAAAAAATGGTGAAAGTAAGTTTACGGACTGTTGTAATGGATGTGCCGCCACAGGATGTGATTACACAGGATAACGTATCGATAAAAGTAAATGCGGTTATATACTTCAGAGTCATTCAGCCGGACAAAGCAATTGTTGAGGTAGAAAACTTCCTGGTGGCGACATCTCAAATTTCGCAAACAACCTTGAGAAGTGTGTTGGGACAATCAGAATTAGATGACCTGCTCAGCCAAAGAGAAAAGATCAATCAACGTCTCCAGCAGATTATCGATCACCAGACAGAGCCGTGGGGAATAAAAGTTTCTACGGTTGAAGTAAAACAAATTGATTTGCCGCAAGAGATGCAACGAGCCATGGCTCGCCAGGCAGAAGCAGAACGTGAACGTCGAAGTAAGGTGATTGCTGCAGAAGGCGAATTCCAGGCGTCGCAAAGATTGTCTGATGCGGCGGCCGTTTTAAGCGAACAACCAAGCGCTCTAACCTTGCGTTATCTCCAGACTTTACGAGAAATAGCCGTGGAGAATAATTCTACAACTATCTTCCCCGTTCCCATCGACCTATTAAAACCCTTCTTACATCAGGGTGATAAAAAAGATCAGAGCTAGCAGCAAAAATTGCTATTTTAATTCATCGGTTGTCTTAAAAGAAGGTGGCCAACCAACAAACTACGGTGTACCATCTTGTCAGCTTTATTTGATGTGGCAAAGGCTGGAATATATGCATCTTGAGGTAAAAGCAGGACTGGAACATAAAGCTGAAGACTATGTAGTCGATCCTCAAAAAGTCCTTTTTCTATTTTGGGCAATAAAATTCCAATAAGTATCTAAAAAGTATTTTA
>JAOQAJ010000251.1 GCA_025963675.1 Segetibacter sp. | reverse complement strand
ATCTGCTCCCCTCGACGACTGGTGGCACAACGCATCCGGGCTGGATGCGGGCATTTTATCACCCCCACATTTTCTTTTGGCGTTGGGCATGTTATTTCTTCAATTCGGTGCTTGTGTAAGTATTAGCAAATATCTTAACCGGATAGAAAATGATGCGGTGGCAGAGAGTATGATCAAAACTTATTGGTTGAAAAATAACAGAAGGCAAAAGAGAATTTTAAGATTTCTGTTTGTCATTGCTTCAGCAAGTCTTTTGTGTATGGTTTGCACTTTGTTTAACCAGTTTATCGATAGAAGAGTACAGCATACTGCACTTTTCTACCAGGTAACCACTGCGATCTGCATGTTGCTTTTACCGGTGTTTCGAAGGGTGCTCCGTATTAGATGGGCAATGACTTTAATAACCATTGCATACTTTCTGATTGCGGGTGGAACGAATTGGATACTACAACTATTTCCTGCGGTACCAAAGCTCGGACCGATATTTAATCCCGTAACACATTATCAACCCTTACAATTTCCTTTATTAATTTTTATCCCTGCCATCGCAATGGACGTTGTCATGCAAAAAGTAAGATCTAACGATTGGATAAAAGCATCCGTTCTAACGTGTGTATTTGTTACCATACTTGCCGCAGTTCAATATCCATTTGCCGGATTTTTAGTGGAATCTGCAGGTGCCCCCAATTGGGAATTCCGGTACAAGTTCCAGCCAACGGAAATACAAAAAATGCCAAAGATTCTGTTGGGAGCCCTTTGGGCAACAATCATAGGTTTTTTTATAGCCCGGTTAAGTTTACGTTGGGGAAAATGGATGTTATGTATTCAACGTTAAAAATTTCTCATGCTGGAAAATCTTTTGTTTTCTGTTGTTGCCTTCTCATTATTAATGCTGCCCTTGCCCAGTTGAAAGCCCTGATGTGGTAATGGAAGGAACTGCCGGACCTTATAAAGCATTGGTAAGCCTACAACCTCCTGACGTTATTCCTGGTATTGCCAAAGTAGAAGTTTACCTGCAAAGTGGTGTATGAAGCTCTATTTCACTAAGAGCTTATTTTTTCTCTGGAGATGAAGGTGCTCCTGAACCAGACATCATGAAAAAAGTAGAAGGGCAGGATTTGCAGTATGCAGGTGAGACGTTGCTTATGTGCACAGTATCTGGCAGTGTACAATAGCAGATAGCGTGCAATCTTGGTAAGGGCAAAATAATAGTGCCGGTTGTAGCGAGTTCAACAGCCAAAAAATAAATGCCTGCATCACCAGGAAGAGTGCTTGCAGGTTTGGGCATTTATTTGTTTGTTTTGATGATTACCATAATAGGAGCGAGTGTAAGTGATGCACTAACGAGGCGAGGTGATCTGGTTCCGGCAAGACGAAAAAGGATTCGATTGGTAAGCATGAGTATTGCCGCTGTTCTTACGTCCCTGGTTGTTTATGGAGGAAGCCTCTGTTGCAAAGTGTCCCTAACAATTACAGCAAGTTGATGTTTATCCCGACAAGCGATTTCAAAATTGATGCAGGCGGAACAAACGAGTTTACTTTTACATTAGACACCGCTCTCAAAGACGTACGAGTTTTCCATATGTAATACCAGATCATCGAAAAATGATGCACATGTTTATGATTAAAAGAATGGCGGACCCCCAGGGCTTATATAGTTACCCGGATTCAAAAAGATTTAGCGATAGCGTAAATAGTTGCCTAAAATATCTTTCTAGCCTGAGCAATTTAGGTGGGAGCGAGGTCTTAATGCAACAGATGGTAATGCCTAAATCAAACCAGGAACTGAAAAAATATGGCGCACAGCAACTTCATTGAATTTCCATACTCTTTTCCATCTCCTGGCAAGTATCGCATCTGGGTGCAGGTAAAACGCAATGGACAGATTCTTACCGCTGCTTTTGACAAAGTGGTAAAATAAAATGTTTTTTCGGTAGCCATCTTTTTGCCCTTTTTTCAGCATTTGTTGCGTCGCACCCTTGTGCATTTCCTTATTCATTCAGCCAAAACCGTTTATTAAAACTACGTACGCATTTTTTGAGGAAATAGCATTTTTACAATTTCATCCCAATGTTTCCTCATGAACTTCAATCAGGCTCTTACACTCTTATCTTTGCGGCCGAATGGAAAAGTCAAATTTTATAGATTACATCCGCATTTTCGCCAAGAGCGGACATGGTGGCGCCGGCAGCAGGCATTTTATGAGAAATAAATTAACCGCAATGGGCGGCCCGGATGGCGGCGATGGGGGACGGGGCGGCCACATTATTTTAAGAGGCAATAAGCAGCTTTGGACGTTGCTGCACTTACGATATTATAAGAATGTACTGGCAGACAACGGCGAAAACGGTAGCAAGAATAATTGCACAGGACGAGAGGGAAAAGACATCATCATAGAGGTGCCGCTGGGCACTGTAGCGAGAGATGAAGAAACAGGAGCAGTAGATGCTGAAATTTTAGAGGATGGCCAGGAAGTGATCTGGCTAAAAGGTGGTCGTGGCGGATTAGGGAACTCAAATTTTGCTACTCCAACCAACCAGGCACCTGAGCACCATCAACCAGGTGAAGAAGGCATTGAAGGTTGGAAAATTATTGAGTTAAAAGTTTTAGCAGATGTTGGTTTGGTAGGTTTTCCAAACGCAGGAAAATCAACTCTGTTATCAGTTATAACTGCTGCAAGGCCTAAGATTGCAGACTATGCTTTTACTACACTAACACCGCAATTAGGAATGGTAGAATATCGGGATGGTAGAAGCTTTTGCATCGCCGACCTCCCGGGAATAATTGAAGGTGCTGCAGAAGGCAAAGGATTGGGTCACCGGTTTTTAAGACATATAGAACGAAATGCCTGTTTGCTCTTCTTAATTCCGGCCGACAGCAAAGATCACCGTAAGGAGTTTGAGATTTTACATAACGAACTTGAAGAGTACAACGCCGAATTACTTCAAAAAGATTTCATCATCGCTATTAGTAAAAGTGACATGCTCGATGACGAATTAAAGGAAGAAATTGCCAAAGAATTATCTGCAGATATTCCCCATGTTTTTATTTCTTCGGTAACACAACAAGGCCTTACAGAGCTAAAAGACTTGTTGTGGAACACGTTGAATAAACCTGTTTAAAAAGATTTGAAAATTTGAGAAAATAACGAACGTTAGTTTGTAAAGCATTGAGTGTTAATATTAAAAGAAGGAAACTATTTTTTAATATTATTTGTTTTTTTACAATTTTTGTTTCATATCTTCGTTTAATAGCAGGAAAAGCTACACGAAGCTTTTCAATTTCTACACTTATCTGCGGTTGCTTCCTACGCAAAATTCTCTAACCGATTGCTGATAACATTGCTTGTTTAAACTGTTGCTTTCCTAACATTTTTTATCACGTTTAAACAATTTCAATTATGAAAAAGCAACTAATTAAAGCAATTTCAAAAAGGGTCTTTACATTATTTTTTGCAGGATTTATTCTTTGCTCTGGTTCTCAAAGTGTATTCGCAGCGGATGAAAGCACTAAAAGTAAAGGGGTAGAAGTAACTTACCAAGGCCTGCGCGACAAAAAACTCGTTTTCAATGTGAATTACAAGAACGAGCTTTCTCAACCTTTTCAGTTAACCATCAAAAATGACCAGGATCAAATTATTTACATTAAACAATTTGATGCTAAACCGTTGAACACTACAATGTTATTTTCTGAGTTTCCAGAAAACGGCAAACTTACTTTTTTGATACTTTCTGGTAAGAAAGAAATTTCACAGGCTTTCGAAATTAATTCAGAAGTAAGGACAGTCGAAGAACTTATCGTAAAGGGAATCTAAAAAATAACTCAGCCGTTGCTGATTTCAAAAGCACTTTTTAAAAAGTCCTCGCATTGAGGACTTTTTTAATTTATGTCATTCCTGGCTGCCGGTATTTTTAGGTCCTCGCTTAGATCAGGTTTTATATCTTTCGGCAACACGCCAGCTTTGGTAGACGCATCAAAAAAAGTCCAGGTGTTACCATTATCTATTGACTCCCCAATCAAGTAGGTTATTTTATTCAACCTCGATCCTTTTACCTCCATCTCCAGATTTTGTTCTACCACACATTGTTTATCCTTTGCTGTATTTACTACCTGCAATACTTTTCCTAAGCCGATATCTTTAATAGAACCGGCTGGAATTTGCTTCATTTGCATGTCTATGAACGATGCAAAAGCTTCAGCACCACCCATTCTTTTCGTCATATTTGGATGGTTGTACCTGACGAACGTTATCCAATCTCTCCTTTTAAAAGCGGCCAACATGCTATCTCCGGATCTGTAAATATTTTTTTCAGTTTCATTTCCTGCCACTCTTGCATTCGATGTTGCAGCAGAATCATCCTTTTGCTCCTTACAAGTTGTAAAAAGTAAAACAACAATAAGTGCCGTAATAACAATTTTCATCTAAAAACTTTGATTTTTATCTTGCTTTAAAATTCCTGCTCATAAATGTCATTTTCAATTACTATATTCTTACCGCCGTGCCAGTCGCCAACACCATCAGCATACTGCTTCCTGCGCCAATCGTTTCAAAATCTAAGTCTATTCCAACTATTGCATTCGCCCCAATGCTTTGCGCTTTGTTGATCAGTTCATTCATAGCGTTTGTTCTTGCTTCGTTCACCACTCGTTCATATGTGCCGCTTCTTCCGCCTGCTATATCCCGGATGCCAGCCAGTATATCTTTAAAAATATTGGCGCCAATAATAGATTCAGCGCTTACAATACCAAGGTATTGCTGTATTGGTCTGCCTTCGATAGTGGGAGTTGTCGTTGTTATCATAAAATTTGATGTTTATTCCGTAAACGGAGTGACTATACAATTAATAGTGTGGCCCAAGATAGTTGATCTTATTATGTAAATAAAGCTTGAAGTTTAAACCCCTTGATATTTGGATCTAAGGAAATGTGGACTCTTAATTCGTCACCCGCCGCAATGCAGCAACATCTTTGCGAGCCTTAGAGGTTTCTTAACTGACAGCTTTACAATGCCTTACATAAATTTTAATTTTACCGCATCCCTTCTTCAATCATCATTGCCATTTATAATTTTTATTCTGACATTCATTAATGATTCATTACTTTGATATTCAATAATGTCTTCTGTTTAACATCCGGCATTAGAATCTACACAATAGCATATTAATATGTTAAATTACAAGTGGTCTAAGTACCATACCAATGAAAAAAGATATTTTCCTTATCACAATTCTACTCAGCACCATCCTGTCAACCGAGGCCCAAAGCATTCAAAAGGTGGCTAACGGCATTTGGAAAATCAGCTATGGCACGCCGGAAAAGCACTTACCGACAGAATTTAAAAGTGCACCTGCTACAGAAGGACTAAACAAGATGCAACACGTTGTATCCTCCCCGCTTGATCTGAAAAAAATTCAGTTTTCTCAGATGGCAAAAGGAGTACTTGCGGAGATTAAGATTGATACTTCTGAACGCTTTTATGGTTTTGGGCTACAAACCAATACATTCGATCAAACGGGAATGCGCCGCGAGATCCGAACAAATAGCTGGACAGTCGGCAATATCGGTTTTGGACATGCCCCTATGCCTTTTTATATCTCCACAAAGGGGTATGGAGTAGTGGTGAATTCTTCACGGTATGTTACTTTTTACATGGCTTCGAAAGGTAAACTAGATGAACGCGTTCGCAACCGCAAGCCAAACGAAAAAGAGCAAAAAATCGAACTTACGACAGTCAATTTATATGGAAAAGCTGTAACTCCATCTAATGAAGTAGCCATCCAGATAGAAGGTACTAAGGGAATAGAAATATACGTTTTCGCGGGGCCGGGCATGATGCAGGTAATGCAGCGCTACAACCTTTTCTCCGGGGGTGGCGGCATTCCTCCCTTGTGGGGACTGGGTTTTAAATACCGCGCTAAGGCAACTTTTACCGATAAGCAAATTCAGGAAACAGGCCAATATTTCCGCGACAATGATATTCCCTGCGATATGATGGGGCTTGAGCCCGGTTGGCAAACTGCTTCTTACTCGTGCTCATTCGCCTGGAATCCAAAAAACTTTCCAGCTCCTGACAGTTTTATTAGCAACATGAACAACAAAGGTTTTAAGCTGAACCTCTGGGAACATGCTTACACCCATCCTTCGTCGCCAATGTTTGAAAAGATCGCCCCCTATTCTTCTAATTATACAGTGTGGGGCGGAGCAGTTCCAGACTTTATATCTACCGGTGGACGCGCCGTGTTTGGAGGGTATCATGAAAAGAATTTTGTAAAAAAAGGCATATCATCCTTCAAGCTCGATGAATGTGATGCGGCTGATTATAACAAGGCGGATCGCGAATGGAGTTTTCCTGACATTGCCACTTTTCCTTCAGGAGTTGATGGTGAACACATGCGACAGTTGTACGGTTTATTGTACCAGCAAACGATGCTAAACCTCTACCGTAAAAACAACCTCCGTACCATGTTTGACGTAAGAGCATCGCACCTATTTGCAGCGCCATACACTTCAGCTTTGTATTCTGATATGTACGGCCACGGTGATTTTGTAAGAATGATCGTTAATTCAGGATTTTCGGGTGTCAACTGGTCTCCTGAAATCAGGGAAACCTCTAATGACGCCGACCTCATCAGGAGGTTACAAACAATATTGATGTCATCTCACATGGTCGTCAATTGCTGGTACCTCAACCTCCCGCCATGGTTGCAATACAATATTGGTAAAAACAGTAAAGGCGAATTGTTACCCAACCACAAAGACCTTGAGCAAAAGGCCAAAAAGCTCATCAGGTTACGCATGAGTCTGTTGCCCTACTTATATGCCGCTTTTGCCAGGTATCACTTTGAAGGCACCCCACCTTTCCGTGCGTTAATGATGGATTTCCCAGCAGATAAAAACACCTGGAAGATCGACGATGAATACATGATGGGCGAAAGTTTGTTGTGTGCGCCTTTTTTAGATAGTTCTTCAGAAAGAACCATTTATCTTCCTGCCGGCAGCTGGTACGACTTCAACACCAACAAAAAATACGAAGGCGGAAAAAGCTACACGATTACAATGAACCTCGACCAAATTCCTATGTTCGTAAAAGACAACACGCTGTTACCATTTGCCGAGCCTGTCGAGTTCGTTACACCATCCACCGTTTTCAATGTTTCCTGTAAAATTTACGGCAACCCAACAACTACAGTTAAATTGTTTGAAGACAATAGCATGAACCACAATTTCGAGAAGGGTCAATACAACTGGCTCAACCTGTCCTGGAAAAATAAATCCACCACACGAACAGGAAACTTTAAACAACAATTGTACAAAGTAATCAACTGGGAAAAAGTAGCAGAGTAAAAGACCTTATTACCACCCGGGAAATTAGTTGCACCTGAATTAAAATTTGGGCAGTCTGGTTATGTGCATTTCTCTTCGATGCACATATTGCAGATTCACAAAATTCCTCCTTGAGTCATTAATTGACTAAGATATAATTCCCGGGAAAATGCTTTCGGATTTCTAAGACAATTAGCTGAATTTGGATTCTTCCCTCCACATCCTCAAAACTATTTGTATCTTAAGTCCAAGAACGTATCAGCGGTAAACTTTCCACTCAAAACCTTAATCCCGTAAACCCTTACTCCATGCCCGAAGACCTCAAACCCGACTCAAACTTCTACATAGGCCTTTGTATGGCAGGAGCTGTTTCTGCCGGTGCCTATACTGCAGGTGTATTGGATTACCTGTTTGAAGCACTGGAGGAATGGCAAAAAAGAAAAGATGCAAAAGTTCCGGGAACTCCAATGCACAACGTAGTGATCCCTGTTATAGGTGGCGCCTCTGCAGGTGGCATGACCGGAATTATTGCTGCTTCAGCTATCAACAACCCCATGGTTCACATCAACGAACCTTCCTCAAAGCTGCTTGCAGAACATCCGGAAAACAAGTTGTATCACTGCTGGGTAGACCTGTTGAGCGAAGATATGTTCACGTTGTTGCTGGATACTTCCGACATTAAAAAATCTGATATCACCTCTTTATTGAATTCATCTTTTATCGACAAAATAGCCGAAAATGTATTAATAGCGGATAAGCAGAACTGGAAAGAGACTCCTGCCTTTATCAGTAAAAATTTAAAGGTGTTCACTACGCTTACTAACCTGAGAGGCTTCGGTTATAATATTGCATTTAATACAGGTGAAAGCTTCGGCAAATATTATATGAACATGCATAACGATTATGCTTGTTTTATTTTAGAAGACAATGATGCCAAAGGATGGATACCGCTGGATTTTAAAAATGAGGTGAACACGTCAATTGCCAGGGATGCAGCAATGGCAACCGGTGCATTTCCTGTCGGACTGAAGTCGCGGAAATTGGTACGTGAATCAAAATATATAAACGAGTCTCCCTGGTGTCAGGAGGTTACGAAAAATTTTCCAATCCATGAGCAAACGTATGAAAGCCTGAATATTGATGGTGGAGTAATCAACAACGAACCATTTGAAAAAGTCAGAGACGTTTTGATAGATAAAAGCAAGCAAAAGGATGAAGCAGATTACCAGGATTTCAATAAGTTTACAAGCACAGTTTTGATGATCGACCCTTTTCCCAGCGAAAAGCCAAAAGACTTTATACCAGACCAACAGCTTTTTAAAGTAATGCTGAGCACGCTCGATACATTCTTTGACCAGATGCGTGCAAAGCCTGTTCAACTGACCGATGCATTAGATACTTCAAAAGCCGGCCAGTTTCTGATTGCTCCAACCAGAAAAATCACGATAAATGGAGAAGTTAAAAGCTTAGCAGGAGACACAGCGATAGCGTGCGGTTCATTAAATGGTTTTGGAGGTTTTGTCAATAAAGAATTTCGGGTTCATGATTACTTTTTAGGAAGGTTCAATTGCGAAATGTTTTTAAGAAACTACTTTACTATACCGGCCGAAGCGGTTGAAAATAACGAGATCTTCAAAAATGGTTATGCGGAAGTAGATAAAGAATTGTTTAAAGGAAAAAGCAATACCTATCAAATTATTCCCATTTTTAAACCAGAACCTGCTGAACACTATTTTCCTATACCTGTTTTTTCAAGTGGCACAAATTGGCCCGTAATAAATGAGAAACAGGTACAGCGTTACAAAGGCAAAGTCAAAAAAAGAGTTCAGGCATTCTTCATGAATGCAGCGGAGTTAAAAGGCATTAATAAGCTCCTTCTGTGGATCGGGACCAGGATATTGCTAAATCGCCAGGTAACAAAATTCGTTATGAATAAAATAACGGGTGCGTTGAAAGATCATCACTTAATCAAATGATGTTGTTTATGGCTGAAGGAAATTATTAGCAGCTCACTACACACCTGTCGCCGTAATCATTAACACGAATCAAGATTTTTTCGGCGACAAACATTTGAAAGTCTTTTAAGCATCGTTGTGTCACTCACTTGTACAATTATTCTTGCTTCAACAAATCCTGGCCCTGAAAAGATGTGCGGGCCAATTTATCGTTCGACTTTTTTATACGGAGCAAAAAATTGAACAGCAGTATTAGCAGCATTTGTAAACCAGGTTTCTTTATAATTTGTATGCACCGGGAACGGAACAAGCTTTAGATAAACCGGGTCCCAATACAACTGAACCTTGTGTTTATTCCTATCTTGTAATGTCAATCAGGTGGGGCAAGGTTGCCCAGCCGCATAATTGAACGTCATGTAGAAGAGTCTGTGCGGTGAAGAGAAGAGCGCGTAAACGTTGAAAGAAACAAAGTGGATCGTCCTGCTACAGAAGCCAACCTCAACAGTTTTGATGAAAAGGACATCGAAATGGTTGAGCGAACTGAAGTACCTGTAGTAAACAAAAACGCACGTGTAGTAGAAGAAGTCAGCCTGGGTAAAGATGTAAATGAAAGAAGCGAAACAATCAATGATACAGTTAGGAAGACCGAAGTTGCTGTAACGGATCTTGAAAATGGTGATTTAAGAGACAGACCAAATAAGGATTACTAAACATGTGAACCTTTTATAAAAAGAGATTGTTCCAGATGACGCGATCTCTTTTTATTTTTATCAGATCAGAATATCAAAACATCCACACTTCATAATTTAAAAACGAAGCCATGCACAATAAAAAATCTTTGAGTTTACTGGTTGTTTTTGCTTTTTTTGTTACAAGCTTTTCTATCATCTCATGCGGTGGTGCAAATCATGATGCTGCTATTCAAACCAAGATTTCCGCACTCACCCAAACTACTCCTGAACTACAAAGCGTCAGCGCATCTGTTTCTAAAGGTGTCGTTACATTGATCGGAAATTGCCAAAGCGAGAAAGAGCGGGAAAGGGCAGAAAAGGCCGTAAAAAAAATTGATGATGTCAGGGATGTTATCAACAACATTACTATTACCCAAAATATAGACGTTACATCTGATAGCGATCTAAGAGACCAGGCTGCTAAGGTTGTAAAAAAATACAAACATGTACAAGCGGAGGTAAACGGCGGTATCATTACACTTCGCGGCACTGTTGACAAAGATGACCTACAACAATTAATGACCGACCTTAATGCATTAAGACCGAGGCGAATTGAGAACCAATTGGTGGTAGAATAAACGGCACGTTTTATAGTACTGAGTCAATAAGAAAAGCATACTGTGTCAGCTACAACTGCAACCACACTTTTAATAAGCCAACAGTCGTCCACAGGCAATGATAGCAAGCCACACTATAATGGAAATACCTGCTGTTATTTTCGCGGTAGGCGGTAGTATAGTGGCATCAAAAACGGTAACTGATTGAAAGGTAAAATAGTGGAAAACGAATGCATTAAGGCCGGCAACAACCAGTAATAGTATCTTAACCAGGAAAACGGGATCATGCCAAAGTGCAACAGCATTGGTAATAAAAAGTAACAGGCCTGAGGGAACGATTAATAACAAACCTCGACGCGACCACGGAAGTAAATGTCGGGCTAATGATGAAACAGGCAGATCTTTTGAAAATCCTAATAAACGTAGATCAAACATGATGGCTGGTCCAACGAGCAAGGCAATACCGGTAATATGCACAATTTCAAGGATTGGATAAAGCCATATTGATTGACTAATAGCGACAGCCGGTGATGAATGTTCGAGCCATTGTAGCATTGTATCGATCATACGCTCTTCTATAGTGCGGTAGCAGGACTAACGCAACTCATATTTGTTACCATTAATGAAGACCCTTTCTGCCCGCATTTCATTTTCAATTTCCTTGTGTGGGTATCCCACCACCTGTATGGCTGCTCCTTTTTTAAGCATATTTTCAGTAACACCACGAGCGCTCATGCGGCTAACGGGTGCCAGGATAACTACCCACGTTTTGTCTTTATTTTTCACTTTAGCCGTTGCATGAGGGTTTTCATAAACAGCTTCCTCAATCGTTCCCTGGTAGTCAAGTGTTTTATCCTGATCGTAATTGGCCCAGCCATGATGAAATGGTTTGAAAGCAATGCAAAACAAGAGAGCAAGAACAAACGAACCTCTTTTTAAAACTGACATAAAATATAGTTTTATTTTTCTTAAAGATAGCAAATACCAAAACGATTTGGAAGAACTTTCCGCTGCATTTTAATGTTCTTTCCGGCTAGTTTAAGCTTTTCCTTTACTGGTGTTCCAACTCCCAAAACCGAATTCACCAAACTATTCGAAGCTCAATTACCGATCATCCTTACTCACCGATAAGAGTATCACTATTTATTGAATTAAAATGCATGAACAAAAATTCATCCTTTTTTAATTAGCTAAATAAACGCCGCTCGCATAAGCAAAACGGGGATGTTAGAGATCCGGAAAAAAACACGATTATTTCAATTCACTTTTCTATAAGTAAACCGGGTCTGTGTGGATGACATGAATGGAAATATTTCGTAGCCCAGCACTTCGAACTCCTTGCCTTCCTCTTTCCAGTTAAAACTTTGGATAACATAAAAATCGTTTTGTGCAGCCATAAAGTTTCTCAGCGAAAGCTTGCTGTTCCGGTAACTGTACTCGGTCTCGGTGGCAGCCGTCAAGGCAGGGTTAAACGAAGCATTATAGCGTAATACATTCTTACCATTATTGTTAGTGAAATAGAGTGTATCGCCGGCGCTGGTACCCTTTATCCAGG
>JAOQAJ010000232.1 GCA_025963675.1 Segetibacter sp. | reverse complement strand
CTATTTCAAATGCTGTTTCGCAGCAGCAAGAACCAATCATACAATTAATCCTACTTAGCTGTTCTTATCTTAATCACAACCTTCTTAATAGTAGTTGAACTATCTATTTTAACCCCTGGACGATGAGCATCGCCAGGAAAAGCCATAAAGAAAGTACCCGGAGAAGAATCGTAAAATTTGCCTGAAGCGTTATAAAAGCCAATATCTCTTCCCGGGTCATATTCCTGCACAACAGTTGCAGTAGAAAAAGGAGCAATTCCTATTTTTTCTTTTCCTGTAATCACGTAATGAATGTCCTCGTAGTTGCGGTGAGCTTCCCACTTTGTATCCGCCAGCGCTTTTGTAGGCCCTTCAGTTACTCTCGCAAAAACGTCGTTTCCTACTATTGGGTGATCTCCCGGTTTTAAACTGGCAAGATCTGTTTCTTTCAGGTAGGCAAAAGCTTTATCCCACCAATCCTTTCTTAAATTATATTGCCTCGCAAATGCCTCCTTATTTACAGATTTATGAGGACTTAACTGAAGTCCGTTTAACCAAACCTTACTTTTATACCATTTATTGATACTTTTTTTAGAGGTATTGGCGATCTGGGCAAATGATGTTGCATTTGAAAATGCAAGGGTTAATACAACTATGATCATCACCAGTGCGTAGTATCTTCTTCTCATGCTGATTTTTTAAATTATTGATGAAATTCAATTTCATATTTTAGTTCCTTTGTCAAAACACGAGCAAACGGGTGTCAAGGCTTAAGCCATGCAGCTTCGTTCCTGTAACTGCACTTCAGCCGATGGTTTTCCAAACCTGATTCGCATGTTTCTCTATGCTCCTGGTTTTTCTCCGCAACCAACCAGTCGGTTAAGCAGGTATGCATGTAGTATCGGCAGCGCTATTTTGATTCGAACAAGCGAGTTTTTGCCAAAAATCTCTGACACCTGCCCAAACCGTGCTGTGAAACACCAATGTGCAGTACTAGAACTACATTATAATCTTGCCTTTGTTACACGGCCAATACCAAATTGGTCACCTGCACGGACGGCTTTATTACCGGAGAACTGAATCTCGACCATTTTCTCGCTTTGTACGCTATTGTAGTTCTGATCTTCCAGAGTGCTAACAATCTTGCGTGTCTTTACGTCGATCACGTCGCCACTTGACGGATAAGCATACTTACCATCGAGGCTGAAGGTGATCCATCCCGGCATATCGCGGACCTGTATAGTTGTAATTTGTTTTGGGGGCATCACTGTGTTATCGAAAACATGAACGCGGTTATTTGCGCCATCGCAGAGCCACAATTCTTTTTCATCAGGCGTAAGACCAATGCCATGTGCAGGACAGCTATGACGTTTTACTTCACCAATATTAAAACCCTCTACCTGAACCCGTGCAAGTTTTTTACCTGTATTGATGTCCCCCACTTCAAAACCAAGAAGGCCATTAATACAAACATAGACAAGACTTTCAGAACCATTAATTGTAAAAGGACGGATGTCTGCAGCAAAAGGGCCCACCTGCTTATCAACCGTATGAGTTTTGGTATTGGACACATTCATATAAGTTGACTTTAACCCACCCATATATACGTGATCTCCTGATGGACCATAAATAGTATTATGTGCACCTGAATTAGTCACTATTTTTTTAATAATATTTCCTGTTTTTGCATCTACTACATTCCAGAATTCTTTTTCCAAAGAGGGAAGATAAATTAGTTTTCCATCGGGTGACATGGCCATGCGATCTGCGCCTCCTTCAAAAGGTTTTTCCCATACGAGTTTTTCAGTAGTAATGTCAATGCATTGCATTGCTTCAAGGGTTGTAATATATATACAATTGGTAGCGATACTCACAGCAAGGCCCTTAACATTCGAAGGCGTACCATCTTTTTTCAAGCCACCTGTTTTAATGAATTTTACAAATTTGTGGTTGTTATCCATGTCGAACACCTGGATTCCGTGACCACCATAACCGAGGTAGTTCCGTATGCCTGGGGTGGCAACATACAAATAACGTTTTACCGCTGCAGGCTTTTCTTTTCCACCCGTCTGAGGATGTTTGGGAATAGGAGTCCATGAGGTACTGAAGGTTACAATAAATGCTAATAGCATTAGAAGGAAGCCCGGTTGTGCTTTCGAAGATTTCATATGGATCTGTATAACGTTTTAAAAAATGGTTAGGTTGCTGATAATGTTGCCGTTAAAACCGCTTTACATTACCCGAGCTCTACGGTTTGTATAAGTAAAAGGGGTTATTGAAGAATAATGTTATTAATCATAGCCAGGATTTTGAGGAAAAATGGTTGGATTATTTATCAGTTTAACCTGGCTTAACGGTAACGGGAAAACTGTCATGTGGGGTTTCATTCCATATTTCGACATAACACTTAAAGCACGGCCTGTTCTTAATAAATCGAACCACCGGTGACCTTCAAAAGAAAGCTCTAATCTACGTTCCAAATAAATATTATCGCGTGCTACATCTTTTGTTAAGTTAGAATATTCTTGTAAGCCAGCTCTCACTCTTACCATATTAAGGTACTTTAAGGCTTCATCTGTTTTTCCGTTCTCATTCAGAGCTTCTGCATACATTAATAACACATCTGCATACCTGATCACTTTCCAGTTGGCCCTGCTGTCGCAGTTTGCAAGCAAACGAACCATATACTTTTTAGTATAAGTCTGAACATCATTAGAAGTTGGAATAAGCGGGCGAAAAACACCATTATTATCAGTAAAGCCGTTAGCGGCTGTAATGTCTTTTCTCTTGTCTCCGGCAGGGTAGATATCGAACAAAGATTTGGGTGGGTTGTTGTTTCCGTTTTGCCCACCGGTAACACCATAAAAAGCTGCAGTTGGCGGGTCTTTAGGACTGAAATTGGTTGTAAAGCAGTTTCCTTCACCTATGCCCTGCTCGTACTCTATGTCAAATATATATTCGCTGTGGTGCTCATCTCTGGTATAGTCAAAGAGATCTGTATATTTAGGCAAAAGTGAATAACCCATAGTAGTTACTTCCTTTAGTTTTGCTTCAGCTTTTGCAAAATCCTTAACTGTTAAATATACCTTTCCCAACAATGATTTAGCGGCGCCCTGGTTAGCCCTGCCAACGTCTGATCCGGTAAATTTTGCCGGTAATTTACTTTCTGCCAAAAGCAGGTCTTTGATGATTACTTCATCATAGATCTTTGCCACCTTCTCACGTGGCAAAGTATATCCTTCTTCTATTGATGGAGGAACAGTAGTCATTGGAACATCACCATAAATTCTAACGAGGTCAAAATAGGCTAGTGCACGAAGAAAACTTGCCTCACCCATGTAAAGGTCTTTGTTTTTAACTATAGCCGGATCTGTGCCCCCAATTTTAGCTAAGACCGTATTAGCACGGTTGATGATATTATAATAGTTTAACCACGTACTGTTGATCACCCCGTCGTCATTATTAATGGTAAAATTGTCCATAGCTGCGGCGGTACCTTTTACTAATTCATCCCAGGAGTCGTCGCCTCGCATGTCTCCAAAAAGCCACATATTCTGATATTGATTTTGGTAAATGCTGTAAATACCAATGATAGCATCTTTGAAATCTTTATCAGTTTTATATAGGGCATCTGTACTCACCGTAGATATAGGAGTTAGTTCTATAAAATTTTTTTTGCAGGAGAATAGTATTAGTAAGGATGCACATGCCCCTATACTAAATATCTTTTTCATCATATCTGTAATTTTAAAATGAATTTGTATAATTAGAATGATAGGTTTAGTCCCAATACAATGCTTTTTGCAAGAGGATAGTCATAGTTAGCATTTCCCGGAGTAAGGGGATTACTGTTCCTGCTGATGTCGGGATTAAAACCAACATAGTTGGTGATAAGAAAAGGATTGTTAGCACTCACGTAAAGCCTTGCTGAACTGATTTTTGCTTTTTGGATAAGACTGTTTGGAAATACATATCCTAATGTAATGTTGTTGATTCGCAGGTATGAAGCATCATCGAGCCAAAGTGTACTATACTCACCTCGCCAGTTTCCTGTTGGTGTATCATTAGGTCTTGGCGCCCATCCGTTTCCAGGCTCCTGTTCAGATTTCCAGTAATTATTCATAATCGCCAGTTGCCTAAACCTTCCGCGGCTGTTCGATGATTGGCTCCTTTCAAGGGCAAGCACTTTATTTCCCTGCGTTCCCTGAAGACCGACACTTAAACTGAATTCTTTGAAGGCAAACCGGTTCGTCATTCCATAATAAAAATCAGGGTAAGGAGAACCCATGATTGTTTTATCGAAACTGTTTATTACCCCGTCGGGTTTCCCGGCAGGTCCACTGACATCTTTAAATCTAACGTCGCCAACACGTGAAGCATCACGAGCGCCCGGATTGAAAATAGGACCCTTATCAAGTTCTGCCTTGTTCTTAAATATACCGTCGGATATCCATCCGTAAAACATTCCTACAGGCTGACCAATCATAGTGATATTTCCTCCATTGATGATAGGATCACCTGAAGGACCCAGTTTTACAACCTCACCTTTGATAGTTGACAGGTTAAAGTCTGTAGACCATTGAAACTTGTTCTGTAGGTTCACCGTACTAATCACGTACTCCCAACCGGTATTTTTAACTTCCCCGATGTTTTTAAGTGCTGTGCTGAAACCAACCACAGCGGGAACGTTAACGTTGAGTAACAGGTCATAATTCCTTGCCTGAAAATGATCCACAGTAACAGACACCCTGCTATTAAACATTTTCAGATCAACTCCACCATTAAAAGACTTTTGCTTTTCCCAGGTCAATGTCGGATTGGCAAGCCTTCCGGGAGAATAACCTCCGATCGCAGCTCCCGCCAAGGTATACTTATCATAATTGATAGTAGCGTATTGCTCATAATTACCAATGTTATTATTTCCTGTTTCCCCATAACTGGCTCTTAATTTCATGTCATTGATAAAGTGTACATTTTTAAAGAAGGTTTCATCCGAAACCCTCCAGGCAAGGGCGGCTGAAGGAAAAAGACCATATTTGTTTTGAGTTCCGAAACGGGATGAGCCGTCAGTACGCACTGAAGCCGTTACATAGTACTTATTGTTATAATTGTAATTGACCCTTCCGAGGTAAGAAATTAAAGACCACTGATAAGTATCGCCGGTTCCGGCGGTAATGATGCCACTTACCGCGCTTAATGTTGGTACCAGGTTATTTGGAAACCGGTCACTTGTTAACGAGTTTGTTTCAAAAGTTTCTTTCTGAGTGGTATAACCAACTAATCCGGAAAGATTGTGCTTATTAAAAGATTTGTTGTAGTTAACAGTCGTCTCTGTCAGCCAGTTTAAGAATAACGATGCATTATCCGACCCAATTGCAGGGTTATTCGTAAAAGCAGGAAGGTTTGGTTTAAATCTCATTCCCTTAATATTCATAAGGTTTACCCCTAACATTACATTCAGCTTTAAGTTATCTGTAAAGGAATATTCTGTGTTGATATTGCCAAGAATAGCTGCCGATCTTTGTCTACCCTGAACTTCGAGTGCAAGTGCCATTGGGTTCTGAGTAGATACGACTGCGTCCAAACCATCTCCAAAAGGAAAATAAGAGCCGTCCACATTTCGCAAACGATAATATAAAGGAATTTGAATAGCGTTATAAATAAGGTCAGAGCCCCTGCCACCATTACTACCAATCTCGTCAGAACCCGGTCCACCAATATTCCATTTATCAATAAAGGACGGATTTATGTTCATTTTTATAGCTAATTTTTTTGACGCTTTAATATCAATATTAGCGCGTGTTGAATACCTTTTAAAGTTGGTATTGAGCACTATTCCATCCTGATTCAGGTATTCTCCACTCAATGCATACTTCACATTCTCGCTTCCTCCCCTGGCTGTGAGCTGGTATTGTTGCATCGGTGCAGTGCGCAACACCTCCTCCACATGATCAACGAAATCGTTTGTTGTACCAGGCATAGTAGGGTTCTCACCTCTGAGCACCTGCAGAATAGTGATAGGCACTGCCTGCTTCCATTTTAAGGGGTCACCGGAAATGTCATTTCCTTCATCAATGTTCCTGTTCTTTATACCATCGTAGTAGTGCTGTGCTTGCTCAAGCGCAGTTTGATAAACAGGGATTTTAGCTATTTTCTGAAAACCCGCATACGTATCAAAGCTGATAACCGTTTTTCCTGATTTTCCTCTTTTAGTTGCAACAATAACAACACCATTCGATCCACGCGAGCCATAGATGGCGGTGGCAGAAGCATCCTTCAAAACATCTATACTTTCGATGTCATTGGGATTTAGCATTTGTATGCTTGACATAGGAACTCCATCTACCACATACAAAGGATCTGCAGCAGCTGAAATACTGCCTATTCCCCGTATCCTGATTTGTGGTGGGGCTCCCGGTTCCCCTGAACTTGGTTTTACCTGTACACCTGCCATTTTCCCGATCAAAGCCTGGTCGACACGGGTTAAAGCCAAATCACGAATTTTATCAGCATCTATGGAAGCAACAGAACCTGTTACATCTTTCCTTTTTTGTGAGCCGTATCCAACGACTACAACCTGCTCTAATGAAGCAAATGTGCTTTTCATATTTACAGTCAAAGCCAGGTTATTATCGTCTTTAATGTTATAGCCTGACAAAGTCTGGTTTTCAAAACCGACATTAGAAAATGTAAAACTGTAAGGGCCTCCGGAGGCCATTTTCGGAAAGTTAAAATTGCCTGAACTATCAGTACTGGTTCCGGTAGTGGAATTTGTTTTCGTGTTTCGGGCTATTACAGAAACTCCCGCAACAGGTGCACCTCTAGCATCAAGAACTACACCTTTTACAACTGACGATCCTGCCTGTGCATGCAAGTAAACGTTCTGTAGTGTGAAAAGAAGAAACATCAAGGCAAACAGAGTTACCCTGGAATTAAAAACATTAATTCTCATACGGCGCAATTTTAATTTTTTAAAACCGGTTTTTTAAAAGGTCAAATGTGCCTTTAAACCTGCAATCGTTAATATGTATTCAAAATCTAATTCACTTACTTAAACTCGCAAACACTGTTCGATTTCCGTTTTGCTTACTTCGGTATAAAAGTAATCGCCTTTAGCTCCATTGAGCAAATAGATCAATTAAAAAACCGCTCGTTCTTCTTTCTTATTGCGCTTCTACTTCAATTCCAACTATTGTACGTAGTTACCTTATTGGTTACTGTTAATAGTTATACGAGGAACTTGTGTTTTACCCCTACAGCAAAAAAAAATATTTCAAATAACAGAAGAGAGGGAGTGCAGATCTACTTAAACTCCACCAGTGCCAGCAGCGACATTATAGGAATGTTAGCCAGGCCGGCAAAACCCAAAGCAATGATGGTGAGAAATGGTCTGTCATTGAGTGAGATAATCAGGTATGAACCGGAGACAGTTTCAGCGCTGAAAGAATGGAAGCGTTTGGATATTCTAAATAACACTGGCCCTTAGGAAGTTTGCGGGAATTAATCATAAAAGGATGACCACTTGCAAGCTTTTGCTTACCCAGTCTTACAACAGCTGCGGTACCGTTTTTTTTGTATATCCCTAATAGATTTCAATTGTGTCATACAACATAAAATCACTAAAAAGTCCTCTAAACATAACCATAATAAAAGCAAGATAGATTGTGTATTTACCACTAAAAACAAACAAAACAGTACTATCAGCAACAACGGTTACTTTCCAAGGAAAAAAGTAATATTTGTTGTAAATCAGTTTGTTACACGAGTAAGGTACAAATGAGGTACAAAGTGAGTGACAAAAGCTAAATTGTGGAGTGGTACAGCTTTTTCAGAATAAGGTATAATAAGATGTCTTATTATCTATTTTGTAAGTAATATTCATTAATCGACTATTCACATAATATA
>JAOQAJ010000188.1 GCA_025963675.1 Segetibacter sp. | reverse complement strand
ATCTGTAATTGAGATGCGCTTACGGTCTATTTCGTAACCTTTCTGGTCGCGAATAGCACGGCTGATTTGAAGGGAAGTAACACTTCCGAAAATCTTTCCGCTTGTACCGGTTTTAGCGCCAATTTTTAAAGGAGATTCCTTTAAAACAGCAATTACACTGTTGATCTCAGAAAGTAATTTAGCTTCTTTCTTGGCCAGTTGCTTTTGCTTTTCCTGCATTTGCTTTAGGTTAGAAGAATTTGCTTCAACAGCTTTTTTCTGAGGGATTAAAAAGTTACGTGCATAACCATTTTTAACTGACACCAACTCGTTGATGCCGCCAAGGTTATCTACATCTTGTATTAATATTACTTGCATGGTTGCCTCCTACTTTAAAAGATCAGTTACGTAAGGTAATAAAGCCATTTGACGGGCTTTTTTGATTGCTACAGAAACCTTGCGCTGGTACTTTAAGGAGTTACCCGTAAGGCGACGAGGTAGCAATTTACCTTGTTCGTTTAGGAATTTCTTCAGGAACTCAGCGTCTTTGTAGTCGATGTACTTAATGCCATACTTTTCAAAACGGCTAAATTTTTTCGCACGCTTTTCTTGTTTGATGGCGGTTAGATACTTAATTTCATTTGCTTTTGCCATGATTTACGCCTCCACTGCTTTTTCGTTTCCTGTAGGTAAGCCACTTCTCTTTTTGTAGTTATACTCGATGGCATATTTGTCGAGTCTTGTAACCATGTGACGAAGCACCTGTTCGTCTCTCAGGAGCTGAATTTTCAGCTTCTCATTGAAGTCGGATTGCCCTTTAAATTCCGCTACCCAGTAGATGGCTGTTGTCTTCTTCTGGATGGGATAGGCAAGTGATTTTAATCCCCATGGGTTGGTGCTCACGATTTCGCCACCGTTGTCGGTAACCATATCTAAAAATTTTTTCTGAGCGGCTTTAAAATCCTCTTCAGAAAGCACCGGGGTAAAAATCACCATCAATTCATAATTGTTCATTAATCCCTGATTTGATTGTTAAAAAATATTTTGGGCTGCAAAGGTAATGGTTTGATGTCAGAAAAGATTAACGGGTATATAAAAGAAGCTTAAGAAAGGTTACTATTCAGTTAATAATTTTAAATAAAAGCAAAAGCAAGGCGGCGTAACCTTCCAGCTTTTGTCAGCCCTAATCTTTCTTTATGCCTTTTAAGAACGTAATGGTGGTCTAGCCTTCGGGACATAAACAGCGTTCTTTTATAGATCATCGGTTGCGTCCTTTGCGTTCAACGACAGACCTTTTTGGCATCATTTCTCATATTGGTACCTATAGAGCAAAGTGAATTTAAGGACTAGTTTTCGGTATGGAAGTAAGAGTTGACAGACTGTCAGAAAAGCTAAGATGGCATTGGCTTTGTTAACGCTTTGCACAATAGAATTAACAAATGTCGCAGTGTGCGACGCAACGGCTGCTGAATTAAGAAAAAATGTTGACTTCATAAAAAATAAAAACTATGGCAAAAGGAAGTATCAGGGTGCAAACGGAAAACATCTTTCCGATCATTAAAAAGTTCTTGTACAGTGATCACGAAATTTTTGTTCGTGAATTGGTAAGTAACGCTGTTGATGCTACTCAAAAACTAAAAACGCTGTCATCAATTGGTGAAGCAAAAGGTGACCTTGGTGAACTACGAATTGATGTCGAACTGGATGCTAAAGAAAAAACCCTTAGCATTATAGACCGCGGTGTTGGTATGACACAAGAGGAAGTTGATAAATACCTTAACCAGGTGGCATTCAGCGGTGCGGAAGAGTTTTTGAAAAAATACAAGGGCCAGAATGAAGAGAATATTATAGGAAAATTTGGTTTAGGTTTCTACAGCTCGTTTATGGTGAGCGAAAGAGTAGAAGTGTATACAAAAAGTTTTAGAGACGAACCTGCTACTTACTGGAGCTGTGATGGCAGCCCGGAGTTTGAATTGTACTCGATTGAAAAGCCAGACAGAGGAACTAAGATCGTACTACATATAAATGAAGAGAGCAAAGAGTTTTTAGATGCAGATAGAATCAAAGGTATTTTGACAAAGTTTTGTCGTTTCCTTCCTGTTCCTATTTACTTTATTGATAAAAGTGCTACAGCCGAGGAAAAAGATAAAGAGGACAAGGAAGAAGCGAAGCCAATCAATAACACCACACCAGCCTGGACTAAAAAGCCAGCGGACTTAAGCAAAGAGGATTACGAAAACTTTTATAAAGAGTTATATCCTTTTGGCGAAACTCCTTTGTTTTGGATCCATCTGAATGTTGATTATCCATTTAATCTTACGGGTATTTTATACTTCCCTAAGATCAAACAGAGTTACGAGATCCAGAAGGATAAAATACAGTTGTACAGTAACCAGGTGTTTGTGACCGACGAGGTTAAAGACATAGTTCCTGAATTCCTGATGTTGTTGCATGGCGTCATCGACAGTCCTGATATTCCATTAAACGTTAGCCGAAGCTATCTACAGGGGGATCCTAACGTTAAGAAAATCAACGCCCATATCACAAAGAAGGTTGCTGATAAACTTGAAGAAATTTTCAGAAACGAAAGATCTTCTTTTGAAGAAAAGTGGGAGAGTTTGGGTTTATTCGTGAAGTACGGAATGATGACGGATGATAAGTTTCTGGAGAAAGCAAACAAGTTCCTTATAATGGAAGATGCTGCTGAAGTAGATGGCATCAAGAAGTTTTACACTCTGGAAGAGTATAAAATGGAAACTGAAACGCTGCAGAAAAATAAGGACGGCAAAGTTGTAATTATATATACCACCGATCCTATTCAGCAAGATGCTTATATACAGGCCGCACAACAAAAAGGTTACAAGGTTGTAAAGGCCGAAACTTTGGTCGACGCTGCATTTATTAACCAAATGGAATCGAAGTGGGAGAACATTCAATTTACCCGTGTCGATGCTGATATTGCCGATAATTTAATTGACAAAAATGAAGAGCAGGCAAGCGTATTAAGCAAAGAAGAAGAAGAAAAATTGAAAGGTTTGTTTGGAATACAAATTCCTGAATTGCATGTTACAGTTGAGGTGAAAGGATTGAGTGAAGACGCCCCCCCTGTAGTGGCTACAAGGCCGGAGTTTATGCGTCGAATGAAAGACATGGGAGCAATGGGTGGTGGAATGGCAAGCTGGTATGCAAAAATGCCTGATGAAGTAACGCTTACTGTAAATGGAAACCATAAAATTTACCAGGGACTACTGAAAGAAGATGATACGCAAATGCAGGAAAAACAAGTGCGTAATCTTGCAGACCTTGCCTTACTTGGCCAGGGTCTACTTAAAGGTAATGCACTTACTTCATTTATAAATCGGAGTGTAGAACTGATGCAGGGAGAGAAGAAGTCGACGCTTGTTGTTGAAGCTTAAAAAAAATAAAAGTTAGAAAAGCCGCTCTTAGCTATTTGGGCGGCTTTTTATTTTATATCCGATAGTTTAAAATCTATCACTTTTACTTGCAACGACTTTTCGCCGTTCCATTCATTTTCTTCGAGAGTAAAAACAACATCTAAAGGTTTTTTACTTTCAATTAGAAAAAATTTTTCAGCCATATTAAAACCTATTCCTTTAAAACCGGAATCCTTTTGTTTTAGGCAGAACCTAATGTGGTTTTCTTTAATCAGTTTTGAATTTCCTGAGTCCAGAACATTTCTTACAACAAAAACGGGGCGCAAGTTCTCCGGACCGTATGGTTCCATTTGATGAATAATGTTGTAGAACGAAGTCGTAAGTTCATTAAATGAAACTTCCGCATCTATAACGATTTCTGGTATAAGGGAGTCCTCGTGAATTGTTTCACTTACAACTTGCTCGAATTTTTTTGTAAAAGCTTCAATGTTTTCGGGTAATAATGTCATTCCTGCAGCTGCAAAATGTCCACCGTAACCTAATAGATGTTCCTTGCACGCATGAATCGCTTCATATAAATTAAAACCCGGTACACTTCTGGCACTACCTGATGCCACTTCCCCGCTTCTTGTTAATACAATAGTAGGTCTGTAATATGTTTCGATTAATCTTGAAGCCACTATTCCCACAACTCCCTTATGCCAGTGCTCCTGATAAACCACTGTTGACTTTCTATTAGTCATTGCTTGATTTTCTCCGATAAGAGCTAATGCTTCTTCTGTTATCGATGTATCTGCTGTACGCCTTTCAGTATTATCTATATGAAGCATTTCAGCAAATTCAAGTGCTCTATCACAATCTTTCTCGATGAAGAGTTGAACCGCTTTTCTCGCATCATCCATCCTTCCGGCAGCGTTAACTCTGGGTGCAATAATGAACACCAGGTTTGTAATAAACATTTCCTTTTGAACACCGGCTAATTGCATGAGCGCTTTTATGCCATTGCAAGGATTTTTATTTACTCTTTGCAACCCATAATAGGCCATCACTCTGTTTTCGCCAGTCATAGGCACAATGTCAGCAGCGATTGCCGTAGCAAGAAGATCCAGATAACACAAGTAGCTTTCATCCGGTAAGCCTAAAGTTTCTGCTATAGCCGTCATAAGTTTAAAACCTACGCCGCAGCCACATAATTCTTTATAGGGGTATTCACAATCATTCTGTTTGGGATTAAGGATAGCGACGGCTGGGGGTAATTCAGGATCAGGAAGATGATGGTCACATACAATAAAATCAATCCCGATAGATTGAGCATAAGCAATAAGATCGGCTGATTTTATGCCGCAATCAAGGGAAATGATTAAGGTAAAGTGATTTTCTTTTGCATAGTCAATTCCTATTTTAGAAATTCCATAGCCTTCACGATAACGATGAGGGATATAGTAGTCGACACTTTTATAAATGCCTTTTAGAAATTGGTACATACTGGCCACCGAAGTGGTTCCGTCAACGTCGTAATCACCATACACTAAAATTTTTTCATTCTTACTTTTCGCATCTAATATTCGATCGACTGCTTTATCCATATCCTTCATTAGCCAGGGATCGAGCAGTTGATTTAGTTGAGGTCTGAAAAAAATTTTTGCTTTGTCAAATGAATCAAAACCTCTTTGAACCAGAATTTTACAGATCGTCTTATTTATTTTTAATGCTTCTTGTAAAGCAATTACTTTGTCATTTTCAGCGTTTAGTATTTTCCAGCGTTTCTGCATATTTTAGTAGTTTCGGTCTGTTGTATATCTAACCAATTCTTCTAATCCTTTTCTAACTTCACTATCAGGAAAAGTATACAACACTGCCAGTGCTTCATCACGATAATTGAACATTTTTTGCTTAGCATATTCAATTCCGCCTGCTTTTTGAACTTCATCTATCACATACCTCACTTTTTCTTTATTAGTGTTTTCATTTTTTACTATATAAATTAATTTTCTTCTGATAGAAGAAGATACATTATTTAAAGTAAAAATCAGTGGTAGTGTAAGTTTCTTTTCTTTAATATCATTACCGGTAGGTTTTCCGATATCTGCATTTCCATAATCAAATAAATCATCTTTAATTTGAAATGCAATTCCTACTTTTTCACCAAACATTCTCATTTTTTCTATATCTGACTGATCTTTAAAAGTTGTTGATGCCCCAGCAGCACACGAAGAGGCAAGTAGGGACGCAGTTTTATTCTTGATTATCTCGAAATAAACGTCTTCTTTTAAATTGAGATTTCGGGCCTTTTCCAATTGAAGAAGTTCCCCTTCGCTCATCAGTTTAATTGCGTTTGAAAGTATCTGCAACATTTTGTAATCAGCGTTGTCAAGTGATAAAAGAAGCCCTTTTGATAATAGATAATCGCCGACTATTACTGCTATTTTATTTTTCCAAAGTGCATTAATTGAAAAATACCCTCGTCTTTCAAGAGATTCATCTACAACATCATCATGAACTAATGTAGCTGTATGTAACAATTCAACTAAGGATGCGGCCCGATAAGAACTTTCGTTTATCTGCCCGCCAAGTTTTGCGCTTAATAAAACAAACATGGGGCGAAGTTGCTTGCCTTTTCTTTTTACAATAAACTGCATTATCTTATCCAATAATGAAACATTACTTTTCACAGCTTGCTTAAAATGAATCTCAAACTCTTTTAATTCTTCTGATATTATCCTTGCTGCTAGTTCCATTTTGTGTTGTTGGCCGCAAGTTAATTGTATTCCTATTAACAGTAAACTTCAAACTATTTGTTTAGCCATTGGGAAAAAACTTCTACAGGCGCACCATTGAACAACTGCATAAATGTTGTCTAATTCATTCATTCTAAAACTGGTATAGTTTTTTTATAAATTAAAAAGAAATTGTAATTATTTGTTTATTCATTCTCAAAGCATATTTTTGCACGGGAATCTTAACAAGATATTCTATTACAAAAAATATAAAACACTTCTATGGCAAGTAACAAGTACATTTTAATGCTAGGCTTAATCAGCCTCTTCTCCTCTGCAACCTACGCGCAGCAGAGTGATGCAGGGTATGATTGGAGAGATTCCTCCAAGATTGCTACCCGAAATCTCCCTCAACAGAGTGAGTTTTTAAATAACCAATATCCTTACCCTGCAAAACCTAGAAATATGTGGGAGTTAGGTTTCGCTGGAGGTAACAATATGGTATTAGGCGATATAAAAGCAAAAGCTGATGTTGGTGGAGCTATTACATTAAGAAAAGCAATTTCACATACTTTTTCTTTAAGAGCTGGATGGTTTGGAGGTTATGCACAAGGGTATCCGAATGTACCTTCTTATCAAGCTGGAAAGCGCTCTTTTCAGAACTGGAAACATTCCGGCGCATTGGATTTTATAGTATCTCTAAATCCTAATAGCCATTATCGGGGAAATCCTAAAACTAATCTTTACGCCCTACTAGGACTCGATTTGATTGCTACAAAAGTATTCGTTCAAACTCCTGGTGGTACCCAAATTGACGGCAACTATAACACATTTTACGGTGGGGGGCAATCTGTAAACCCTGGTACAATTACAAGCTTCGGTGGAACGCAGGCTTCTAATGGCCGCAAGCCCTGGACTTTATTAGGCGGTGGAAGTGCTGGAGGTGGTATTGCATTTAAGCTTAGCCCAAAAGTAAACATCGGAGTTGAACAAAGATTTACTTTTGTTCCTTGGGATTACTTAGACGGTCAGAAGCCGGCAGCAAGCAGAACTAACGACATCTACAGCTTTACAAGCGCGAGATTAAATCTAAATTTAGGAAGTGCTTCAAAACGAATTCAACCTTTATGGTGGTTAAATGCAAACAACTTTATTTACAACGAGTTGAACCGCCCTCAGCACATGAAGCTGCCTACGCCAGTTTTACCTGATGCTGATGGTGACGGCGTTACTGATCAATTTGATATGGAGCCGAATACTCCTGCAGGTGCTCCTGTTGATGTACGTGGCGTTGCAAAAGATACAGATGCTGATGGAGTTCCCGACTATAAAGATAAAGAGCTTCTTACTCCTCAAAAATGCTTCCCTGTTGATGCTGATGGTGTTGGCAATTGCCCAGAGCCAGCATGTTGCACAGAATTGAGAGCAAGAATGGATAGTGGTTTAGTAGGTAACACAACATGTAACATTGGCAATCTTCCTAGCATTCAGTTTAGAGCAGGAAGAGCAACTCTAAGTAGAGACGCTATGACAATGTTAGCAAGTGCTGCGGCTCAAATTAAAGGTACGCCTGATTGTAGAGTTAGAGTAATTGGGCATGGAGCAAGTGATAAACGTGCGCAACAATTAAGCTGGGATAGAGTAAATACTGTTATAAGATATCTTGTGGAAAGACAAGGTATTAGTGAAGACAGGTTTATCTTCTCTTATGGCGAGGAAGGTGATGTTAATACGGTAGACCTTATGGGTACTAAAGAAACAGGACCAAATTCAGTTCCTGCTCCTCATCCTAATTTAAAGGGTAGATAGACAATATAAGTTATTTCACAATAAAATCAAAATACCCTTCGTTTACGAAGGGTATTTTTGTATAAAAAAGCAATAATTTTTAACAAACATGCAACTTTTTTAGTTTCTTTGTTCTCTTATGCATCAAGGATATTGATGCTTTAAGAGTAAAATAGATAATTACAAACATCCAAAGGTTATGAGAAAAATTTTTACATTACTTGCCGGTTTATTTTTTTTAGCGTCGAATGGAAATGCGCAACTTGGCGGGACGCATAATTACTTAGATACTTCCTATATAGCTCCCAGAAATTTAGCCCAGCAATCAGATTTCCTTAATAATAACAGTAGCTTTCCCGCTAAGCCAAGAGATATGTGGCAATTGGGTGTATTTGTCGGATTGCCGTACGTAGATGGTGATTGCCCTATGGCTATCAAAGGAGCTGGTTCAGGATTAAGTTCTTATGCATGGGGCGGTGGTATTTCCCTCAGAAAAGCAATTGGCTATGTAGTATCAATTCGGGCTTCTTTGGCATACTACAATATGCAGGGGCTAGACTACCAACGAAATAGAAACTTTAATAACCACCCATTCGTTCAGCAAAATTATCTTACACAAACTGGCGGTTATATTCACAATCATCATACAACTGCGATTGTTCCTGCTGTTGAGGCGTTGATATCGCTAAATAATATAATGTTTCATAATAAGCAGGGCAGATGGAATACTTACTTTTTAGCTGGTTATACCGCTTTTGCGTATGAAACAAAGATGGATGTTGTAGACGCAAATGGAGCTCCTTATCCATTTCAAACGATTAATGTAAGTGCTCCAAGGCAACAGATCAGAGATCAGTTAAGAACGATGTTAGATGGGACGTATGAAACAGTAGCTTTAACAAATGATAGAAGACCAACCTTAGGAAACTATAATTTAAGGCATTCATTTAGTGCTGGATTTGGTTTTGAATATAGAATCGCTAAGAAGACATCGTTAGGTGTAGAATATAAGCGTATAATGACGAGGGACGATTATGTTGATGGTTGGTTCCGTCAAAGCGGGGACCTGGTAAATCCTGTCTTTACTTCGGAATGGGATAATATTGGTTTCTTATCATTTAGCGTTAACCAAAATCTTGGTAATTCTAAAAGACGTATTCCGCCTCTATGGTGGATGAATCCATTGGAGTTTGCATATAGTGAGTTAAATAACCCTAAGCATATGAAGCTTCCGAAAGTGAAACTTGATGATGCGGATGGTGACGGTGTTACTGATCAATTTGATTTGGAACCAAATACTCCTCCAGGTGCTCCTGTAGATACACACGGTGTATCTAAAGATACTGATGGTGACGGCGTTCCTGACTATAGAGATAAAGAATTGTTAACTCTTCAAAACTGTTTCCCTGTTGATGAAGATGGAGTTGGTAATTGCCCTGAGCCTGAGTGCTGTAAGGAGATTAGGGAGTTGATGAAGAATGGTGTTCCTGTGGCGGGTGACTGTAGGATTACGGATTTACCAAGTGTGCAATTCAGAGGAAGTAGCGTTAAGTTAACCAGAGATGCACAAGAGATATTAAATAGTGTAGCTGCTCAACTAAAAGCTAATCCTACTTGCAAAGTCAAAGTTTCAGGGCATGGTGCTTCTAATAAAGCTGCTCAACAATTAAGCTGGGATAGGGTAAACGCGATAATTCGTTATTTGGTCGAAAGACAGGGAATATCAAATACCAGAATAATATTTGAATACGGAACAGAAGGTGATGCTACTACAGTTGATCTTATGGGAACTACCGAGGAAGGTCCTAACTCAGTACCTGCTCCACATCCTAACTTGCAAAAATTAAAGTAAAAATTGTTTTGTGATGACTATTCAAAGCACTCTCTTTTACGAGGGTGCTTTTTTATTATGTAATTATTAACTAAACATTTGGCTGCTTTAAAACTTGGCTTCCTAATTTTCGTTTTTTAGCTTTAATTTTGTGCACTTTTATGTTTAAGAATTATTTTATAGTTTTTTCTATTGTCATTTTTACTTCATGCGCTAATAAGCTTACAAAGGCTTTAAAAAGTACAGATAATGAGTATAAATTGAAAATGGCCGAGAGTTATTATGCCCAAAAGAAGTATAATAATGCTCAGGCTTTGTTTGAAGATCTTTTTCCTGTTTTTAAGGGTACCGCCAGGTTTGAGGATTTATATTATAAGTATGCTTACACTGCCTATTATTTAAGCGATTACACGAGCGCAGAAAACTTATTCAAGACCTTCGTTGAAACGTTTCCTAATAGTGGCAAAGCAGAGGAGGCTGATTTTATGAGGGCATACTGTTATTACAAACAATCCCCAAAGGCTGAATTGGATCAAACTAATACGACTAAAGCGATGGGGCAGATGCAGGCGTTTATTAATACTCATCCTCTTTCTGCCCGCGTTCCTGAGGCAACGTCAATAATTGATGAAGCGAGGGCAAAACTGGAGGTGAAAGATTTTAAAAGTGCAGAACTTTACTATAATCTTGGTTTTTATAAAGCCGCAGCTATTGCGTTCAGCGCCTTGATTGATAATTATCCTGACTCTAACAAGGGAGATGAATATAAATTGATGGTAATAAAATCTTATTATCTTTACGCTAACAACAGTGTGGAAGAAAAGCAGGCTGAAAGGTATGATAAAGTCATCGCCGAGTGCACTGATTTCACTGACAGGTTTCCTGAAAGTAAGCTTTCTAAAACTGTTGATTACTATAAAACACAATCTTTTAATAATATAAATTCAAAAAATGAGCAAACTAAGAAGGCAGCTTAGTACTAATACTGCAAGTGTGGTTGAAACAAAAAGCCTTGTTGATATTAAAGGGAGAACGGGTAATTTATATGAATCAATTGCTATTATATCTAAAAGAGCTAATCAGATAAATATCGCTTTGAAAGAAGAGTTGCACAATAAACTAGAGGAGTTTGCAACTCATACAGATAGTCTTGAAGAAATTCACGAAAACAAAGAGCAAATTGAAATTTCAAGAGCTTATGAAAGAATGCCAAACCCTGCCATTCTTGCAACTCATGAATTTATGGATAACAAAATTTATTATCGGAAGAATGACTCGGATCTGTTTAGTTAATAATTATTAAAAGTTTTCATATCAAGAACGACAGTTATTAAAACTGTCGTTTTTTGTTAGTAATAGTTAATGTTAAGTGGCAAAAAAATATTATTAGGAATAACAGGCAGCATAGCTGCGTACAAGTCTATACTGCTTGTTAGATTGCTTGTAAAGGCTGGAGCTGACGTAAAGGTTGTTATGACACCTGCAGCAAGGGACTTTGTCCCAGCTCTTACGTTAACGACTTTAAGTAAACACCCGGTTCTTTATGAAATTGCCGAGGAACATTTATGGGCCAACCACGTAATGTTAGGACAGTGGGCGGATATTATGCTGATTGCCCCATTGAGCTGCAATACTCTTGCTAAAATGGCAAATGGTATATGCGATAATCTTTTGTTAGCTACCTACTTATCTGCCACTTGCCCTATAGTTGTTGCTCCA
>JAOQAJ010000181.1 GCA_025963675.1 Segetibacter sp. | reverse complement strand
GTGGCCAGTAGCAGCAGCAATAAGACATTTCAGAGATGAATTTGAGTGGCATGTACTTAACCCTGAAGAAAGCCAGGTTCGGAATTTTGGATTAGCACATTATGCTGATGCAAGAGAAGTCGCTGTTTAGGCGGTAGACACGCAAAGAGGCATAAGGAAGCAAAGGGCGCAAAAAAATAATTATGACGGAAAATGAAATATCTAGATTAATTGTTGATTTGTGTTTTAAGCTTCATAAGCAATATGGGCCGGGTTTGTTCGAAAGTGTTTATGAGGAGTTGTTTTGTTATGAATGGAATAAACTTTCAATTCCGTTTGCAAGACAAAAAGCAATTCGATTGATACACGAAGAGATAAAATTAGATGCGGGATTTAGGGCGGATGTAATCATAGATAACAAAGTTCTTTTGGAATTTAAGTCAGTAGAAGTTTTAGCGGAGGTGCATTACAAGCAAGTTCAAACTTATTTAAAACTGACTGGATTGAAACTAGGTTTATTAATCAACTTCAATGTGCCATTGATTAAAGATGGAGACATAGAATTGTAAATCACTTATAAACTTTGCACGCTTTGCCAACTTATGTTGCTTTGCGTGAAAAAATAAAATATGCCCGAAGAAGTAAAAAAAGAAGCTCCTGCAAACTTTAAAGTAACGATTGACAATATTACTGTTGAAGTTGCTCCGGGAACTTCTATATTAATGGCAGCGCGAAAGATTGGTGGCGATGTTACTCCACCTGCAATGTGCTTTTACAGCAAATTGAAGGGGAGCGGCGGCAAATGTCGTACTTGCTTAGTTGAGGTGGCAGCAGGTTCAACTGCAGATCCGCGCCCTATGCCAAAGTTGGTGGCAAGTTGTCGTACCAACGTAATGGATGGAATGATTGTAAAAAGCATTACCAGTGAGAAGGTGCTTGAAGCGCGTAAAGGTGTTGTCGAATTTTTATTGCTGAATCATCCTTTGGATTGCCCCATCTGTGATCAGGCAGGAGAATGTCATTTACAGGATCTTAGCTATGAGCATGGCCGCGAGGAAACCCGTTACGAGTTTCAGCGCCGACTATTTGAAAGAGAAGACATTGGTCCATACATCCAACTTCACATGACTCGTTGTATTCTTTGCTATCGTTGTACTTATATAGCTGACCAAATCACCAATACAAGGATGCATGGAATTTTAGACAGGGGCGAGCACGCACAGATTAGCACTTATATTTCTAAAGCTATTGACAACGACTTTAGTGGAAATATGATCGATGTTTGTCCGGTTGGTGCATTGACTGATCGTACATTCCGTTTTAAACAAAGGGTTTGGTTTTTAAAGCCATTGAATGCTCATAGAGATTGTGATAAATGTTGCGGAAAAGTAACAATTTGGAATAGAGGAGATGAAGTCTTTCGGGTAACTGCACGCAAAGATGAGTGGGGTGAGGTAGAGGATTTTGACGGCAAAACGGGTTGGATCTGCAATACCTGTCGTTTTGATAAAAAGAAAACCAGCGATTGGGTTATCGAAGGACCGAGAAAGATAAACAGGCATTCGGTTATTTCTGCCAATCATTATTTAAATGATTTAAAAGTACCACATGAAACCATTGCAGAAGTTATGGGTGGAAGGAAGCCTAAACTATTGATGGATATTCATAAAGTAAGTGAGGTAAATAAACCAAACGTACATTTGAGCGAAATTGAAGGTCCGGCCACAGGTGCGGTCTTTAATAAGGAAAATGGATTGCCGTATAAATCAGAATAAGTTTGAATGGAAAGGAAAGCTTTTGAAGAAAACCTGATTAACGAAATAAAGAAACTGATATAAAAAATGTTGCTTTTACAAATTGACTGGGGTTTATTGGCAGAAAAATTAGTTCTTATCGGAGCGATCATTACAGCTTCACTGGTTATTGCCATGTATGCAACATATGGCGAGCGCAAAGTAGCTGCAATCTTACAGGATCGCAAGGGCCCGAACCGCGCAGGACCTTTCGGAATCTTTCAGCCTTTGGCAGATGGGGGAAAGCTTTTCTTCAAAGAGGAAATTATTCCTAATACATCAAATAAGACTTTGTTCATCTTAGGTCCTTGCCTGGCAATGCTGACGGCTATGATGACGAGTGCTGTTATCCCCTGGGGCAATCAAATACATTTTAAGCTTTTTGGAATTGACCGGGTAATAAACCTTCAAATTGCCGACATCAATATCGGGATGCTCTATGTGTTTGGTGTGGTTAGCACCGGTGTTTATGGAATTATGATTGGTGGATGGGCGAGTAATAACAAGTTTTCTTTGATGGCGGCAATGCGTGGAGCATCGCAGGTGATAAGTTACGAGCTAGCGATGGGTCTTTCATTTATTGCGCTTTTGATGCTTACTGGTTCTCTTAGTATGAAGACTATTGTGGATCAGCAAATGAGCGGTGGTGTCTGGAACATTTTTTATCAGCCACTTGGTTTCCTGATCTTTTTAATTTGTGCTTTTGCTGAATGTAACCGTGCTCCTTTTGATTTATCTGAAGCTGAGAACGAGTTAAACTTTGGCTACCACCAGGAGTATTCGAGTATGAAGCTGGGTTTCTATCTTTTTGCTGAGTACATCAACATGTTTATCAGCAGTGTTATTATGGCGACGCTTTATTTCGGTGGCTACGATATGCCTTTTGTAAACGAAGCGAACCTTTCTGTAAACGTCGCTGCAGTTATAGGAATCGTGGCATTGCTTGGAAAATCATTCATCTTCATTTTCATTTTTATGTGGGTGCGCTGGACCTTGCCTCGTTTTAGGTATGACCAGTTGATGAACCTTGGATGGAAGTCGTTAATACCATTGGCATTAATTAATATGTTTATTACCGGCGCTGTGATATTATGGAGACAGGGGTAAAACCGCCCCAAACATCTCGGAAGGGGAGGCTTAAATGAGCGTGATATTGCAGAGAGGTGTAGAGATGCAGTAGCCTTGTTGAAGCATTTGTTTTGAGGGTAATTTTTTTTGATACGAACTCAACTACTCCGATTGAACATTGTTGCGTCGCATTTCGTTCGTCTGCAGTAATTCTGTTGATGACAAGCGTAGGAGTAAAATGGATGAGTTTTTAGAATAAGTGTTGTGCACTAAAAGTTTATTATTGAACATTAAATGGAATAAGCCATAATGAGTGTTCAATAAACAAATTCGCAATAAAGGGTGAATAAAGAGACATCAGTACAAGTGAGTGACACAACGATGTAGAGATGAGATAAAAAGCCGACGAACAAAAAAATTTGAACCCCTTCACACGGTGGTGTAAAAGTCCCTTGCGGATTTTGGGCTAAATAAAGTTGGTGGGTTAGAAGTAGAAAAATATTTTTGCAGACCTTTTAAAAGAGCTAAAAGCTAATAGCTAACAGCTAAAAGCTTTTCCAAATATGCAACCGTTAACAAAAAAAGTAAAACAAGTAGAACGTAAGCCGATGACCTTTCTTGAGAGGTTATACCTTCCTGCGATTTTTAAAGGGATGGCAATTACGTTTAGCCATATTTTTAAGAAAGTTCCGACTATTAGTTATCCGGAACAAACCCGTCCTTTTGCTAAAGTGTTTAGAGGCTTACAGGTATTGAACCGGGACGAAGAGGGACGCGAAAAATGTACTGCCTGTGGTCTTTGCGCCCTGGCTTGCCCGGCAGAAGCGATTACAATGGAAGCGGCTGAAAGACAAAGAGGTGAGGAAAATTTGTATCGTGAAGAAAGATATGCAGCAAAGTATGAGATTAATATGCTGCGCTGCATCTTCTGCGGTTTGTGTGAAGAAGCGTGCCCCAAAGATGCGATCTATTTAAGTGAAACATTTGCCCCAGCTAATTACCAACGGAAAGGATTTATATATGGTAAAGAAGATTTGTTGATACCAAACCCTCTGACACAACCTGAAGAATATGAAAAAGCTAAAGGTGAAAGAGCGCCGGCAACACACTAACACCTTTACTAACTGCAACTAATGAGTACAACTGAAATTTTATTCTGGTTCCTTTCTGCTCTTGCACTGGTCGGTGCTACTATGGTCTTAATAAGTAAAAATCCGGTGCACAGTATCTTATGGCTGATCATTGTATTCTTTGCTATTTCCGGGCATTATGTTTTGTTGAATGCACAGTTTCTTGCAATAGTTAACCTGATTGTATATGCAGGCGCCATCATGGTGCTGTTTCTGTTTGTGGTAATGTTGATGAACTTAAACAGTGACTCCGAACCGCAGAAGAACAAATGGTTTAAAATTGCGGGTGCAATCTCAGGCGGATGTTTGATGCTTATTATGATCGACGTGATAAGAGATGCAGGTGAAATTCAACATGCTAAAGCATTAGTTAAGGAGGGAAACATAGGTTTGATAAAGAACCTGGGGATGGTATTGTTTAAAGAGTATGTTGTACCATTTGAAATTAGCAGTGTCTTGTTTTTATCTGCTATGGTAGGGGCGGTCGTGATAGGGAAGAAAGATTAAATCGAATTAGCAAAACCAACTAGGAATATGCCGATAACTTATTATATAGTATTATCAATTGTCTTGTTTTGCATTGGAGTTGTGGGGGTGCTGACACGCAGAAATGCAATCATCATTTTTATGTCTATTGAATTAATGCTAAATGCGGCTAACCTTTTATTGGTCGCTTTTTCTAAAATGCATAATAATAGTGCAATAGGAACTGCTAATGCTGCAACGGCAGGAATTGACGGGCAGTTGTTTGTATTTTTTATTATGGTCGTTGCTGCTGCGGAGGTATGTGTCGGTCTTTCAATTATAGTAATGATGTACAGGAATACGCACTCGGTCGATGTAAACTTTTTGAACAGATTGAAGAATTAGCCCCAGCGCTAAAGGGAGAAGAGAGTAAAGCGGGCTTATAACTAATAGGAGTTGGGTAACGATGGTTAAATTGAAAAAGGGTTTTAAAAAATATTTTCTTAAGTCCCTCAAGGATTTAGGGTTCACTTTCTTAAGCCCCTTTAGGGGTTTGGGGCAAATTCCCTTTCGGGGTTGAGGTTAATATGAGCAAACTTGTTTACCTGGTACCATTATTTCCTTTGATTGGTTTTCTTATCAATGGTTTAGGGCGTAAATCATTATCTAAATCACTGATTGGAGTAATAGGCAGTGGTGTTATTCTCGCTTCATTTGCCGTAAGTCTTGGTATTTTTTTCGAAGTGAAACAAGATGGTTTTCAACCCCAAATCATTCATCTTTTTGACTTTATAAAAGTTGAGAATTTCACAATTCCTTTTTCCTTCCAGGTCGACCAGTTATCTTCTCTATTTCTGCTTATAATTACCGGTGTTGGTTTCCTCATTCATTTGTATTCGACTTCGTATATGCATAACGAAGAGACCCAACACTATGGACGCTATTTCGCTTATTTAAACCTGTTTGTTTTCTCAATGTTGTTGCTGGTGTTAGGGGCAAATTATCTGATCATGTTTATTGGTTGGGAGGGGGTCGGTCTTTGCTCTTACTTATTGATCGGCTATTGGTTTAAGAACAATAATTATAACTACGCCGCCCGCAAAGCGTTCGTAATGAATCGTATTGGTGACGTTGGGTTTTTATTGGCAGTTTTTTGGATTTTATCAAAATTGGGAACACTTTCTTATAATGAGGTTTTTGCAAATGCGTCTGCCTTCAGCGCCTTTGATGTAACCGCAATTACCATGTTATTGTTTGTGGGTGCTATGGGTAAAAGTGCTCAAATTCCTTTGTATACCTGGCTGCCCGATGCGATGGCTGGTCCTACACCTGTCTCAGCGTTAATACACGCTGCCACCATGGTTACTGCAGGCATTTACATGATTGTGCGCAGCAATGTGCTTTATACAATGGCACCAACTACACAAGCTGTTGTCGCTGTTGTGGGGCTGGCCACTGCCTTTCTTGCTGCAACAATTGCACTAAAGCAAAATGATATTAAAAAAGTATTGGCCTACTCAACCGTTAGCCAACTTGGATACATGTTTTTAGGATTAGGTGTGGGCGCTTATACAGGCGCTGTTTTCCATGTAATGACTCATGCATTCTTCAAAGCCTTGTTGTTCCTGGGTGCAGGAAGCGTTATTCATGCAATGGGCAATGAACAGGACATACGTATGATGGGTGGATTGAAGAAATATATGCCCATAACTCATATCACCTTTTTATTGGCTTGTTTGGCTATTTCAGGAATTCCACCTTTTAGCGGTTTCTTTAGTAAGGATGAAATCTTAGCTGCAGCTTATGAACACAATAAGGTTCTTTGGCTGATTGGCGCTATCACTGCCGGTCTCACGGCTTTTTACATGTTTCGTTTGTATGTGATGACTTTTATGGGCCAGTTTCGTGGTACGCACGAACAGGAACATCACTTGCACGAAAGTCCTTCAGCAATGACAATACCATTAATTATACTGGCAATCTTAAGTGTTGTTGGAGGGTTTGTAGGAATTCCTGAAGCGTTTGCTCACAACGCACACGCGTTAGAACATTTCCTTTCTCCGGTTATTGTAAAATCTACTGAGACTGTTCACCATTTGGATACTGGTACTGAATACATGCTGATGGCTATTTCTGTCGGACTGGCAATTGTTGCTATTATTTACGCATGGACACGATTTAGCAAAAAACCTGAAATAGCTGAACCGGAAGGAGCAGGAAAGTTCTTAGCAAACAAATGGTATATAGATGAGCTGTACGATAGAGTGATCGCAAACCCATTGGTGGCGTTGGGAGGTTTTCTAAAGAATGTCGTAGAAAAAAGTGGGATTGATGGTATAGTGAATGGAGTGGGCCGTGGTGTAAATTATGCAGGCAGGCAGATCAGGCTAATGCAAAGTGGACAGGTTGGAAATTATATTCTTCTTATGGTATTGAGTATGGTGCTTATGATCATACTGGTTTTTTATGGTAATAATCTCAATCCGTTACTTAACTATTTTTCAAAATAATTGCAGGTAAAAATAAAGTATGATTCCCGTTTTATTGATTGTTATCCCTTTGGTCACCGGCTTGATATCTTTCTTAATAAAGGAGGAAAGAAGTGCAAAAGCTTTTGCATTATTGAGCTCGGTTGCAACCCTTGCAGTTTCATTAATTAGCCTTTTTCAAAACGGCACTCAAAATTCGTTCGATGCTTCATGGCTTCCAATGCTTGGTAGTCGTTTTTCGGTTTCTTTGGATGGAATGGGAAAAATCCTTACTCTTTTAACAGCTGTTTCTTTCCCGATAATTTTCGCTTCAACATATAATAACAAATATAAAAGCCCAAACGCTTTTTATGGTTTCATGTTATTGACACAAGCAGGTTTAATGGGCGTGTTCTGTGCAATGGACCTGTTTCTGTTTTATTTCTTTTGGGAGCTCGCGCTTATACCGGCCTATTTTCTATGTTCAAAATGGGGTGGAGAAAAAAGAATACCTGTTACTTTTAAATTCTTCGTTTATACGTTTTTAGGTTCATTATTAATGCTTGTTGGTATTTTATATGTTTATTATAAAACGCCTGATCATTCATTTGCCATTAACTCTTTACGCAATCTTGCACTTACTGCAAGTGAAGAAAATTTTATTTTCTGGTTATTCTTTATCGCGTTTGCCATTAAAATGCCTGTATTCCCATTTCATACCTGGCAGCCCGATACTTACGAGCAGGCTCCGACAGCCGTTACTATGGTATTGAGTGGTATCATGGTAAAAATGGGAGTCTTTGCAGTGATCAGATGGTTGTTACCTATGTTTCCTGCAGCATCGGTAAGGATGGCTGATATCGTAATGATACTAGCTGTAATTGGAATGATCTACGCTAGCCTGATTGCAATAAGGCAGGATGATATGAAGAGACTGGTGGCTTACTCTTCAATTGCTCACATTGGCTTAATGGCGGCCACAATGTTTACCGGAAGTTCTGCCGGTATGCAGGGAGTAATTTTTCAAATGTTTGCACATGGAGTAAACATCATTGGTTTATGGATTGTGATTGATGTTATCGAACAACAATTAGGTACGCGTAAGTTTAGCCAATTAGGTGGACTTGCCCAGAAGGCGCCTGTTTTGGCAATCATGTTTGTCATCATGTGCTTTGCCAATATCGCATTGCCTTTAACCAATTCCTTCGTCGGGGAGTTCCTGATGTTTAACAGCGTCTTCCGTCATAGTGTAATTATTGGAGCTGTTGCATGTATCAGTATAATACTCGCTGCTGTTTATACACTTTGGATGGTTCAGAAAGTATTTTACGGGGAAGTTAGAAATGAAGAAAATATTTCATTAAACGTTCCTGTAAACACTCAAATAATGCTGGGAATTTTGGTTGCGATGGTTATCATCTTTGGTGTATATCCTCAACCTATGATTAATTTAACCAGCGACACAGTCACAAAGATTATAGCTCAAACAAAATAGGGTCTGATTTAAGGTTTACTTATGAATACGATTATACTTTCGGCAATTTTTGGTGTGGTTATGATGTTCACCGGCATTTTTATTCATAACCGTTCTGTTTACAAAACCGTATCAGCCGTTGCGCTATTGGTGTTACTTGTATTCAACATTGCTGAAAGCCACGGTTCTGCCATCTTCAATATCGATACAGCAAATTTTCTTCATTTTGATCCGTTTGGTTTACTCTTCAATAGCATTTGTATTTTTTCCACTTTAATTTATGTAATGCTTAGTGGAAGAGATCTTGAAAAAGCCGGAAATAACACAGCAGAAGTACATGCGCTTATATTCTTTGTTTTATGCGGAATCGGCATCGTTACTTCTTACACCAATTTGCTAATGTTATTTATCGGAATAGAGATCCTTTCTATTCCATTATACATATTAACGGGAAGCGATAAGAAAAACCTTAAAGGAAATGAAGCAGCATTAAAGTACTTCTTAATGGGCTCGTTTTCGACCGGAATTTTGCTCATGGGTATTGCAATGCTGTATGGTTCCGGCGGCACTTTTATGGTTGAGCGTGTAGCAAAAGAAGGCATGCTTTCTTACCTTTCGGCATTGGGAATGGTGCTAATTTTTATTGCCCTTTCTTTTAAAGTATCTGCTGCACCTTTTCACTTCTGGACTCCGGACGTGTATGATGGAGCTCCTGCCGTCATTACATCTTTTATGGCGACAGTCGTTAAGGTTGCAGGGTTTGCAGCATTTATTCGACTGATCGAAGGTAGGCTTGGAAGCATGGGAAGCCAGTCAGACAGACTGATTGGAATAGTTATCATACTTACCCTTGCTTTTGGAAACCTTACCGCTGTCTTTCAACAAAGTGTCAAGAGAATGTTGGCTTACTCCAGCATTGCACAGGCGGGTTTTATGCTGTTTGCTCTTTTTGCCGTGAATGATGCTGCAAAGGAAGGTTTGCTTTTGTACGCAGCAGCATATTCTCTCGCAACAATAGGCATTTTTTCTGTGCTGGCGAAAATGGACGACATGACCCTGGAAGGTTTTAACGGTTTTTCCAAATCACAACCTTTAATTGCCGCTTTGCTAGCCATTTTTCTTTTGTCGCTTGCCGGTATCCCTTTAACCGGTGGTTTTTTTGCCAAGTACTATATGTTGGCATCAGTGGTTAAAACTGGCAAGTATCTCGGTCTCGTTATCGTTGGTGTGCTGTTTGCCGCTGTTAGCGCATATTATTATTTTAAGGTAATTCAGGCAATGTATTTCAAAGAGGGAAACATTGTTTTAGCCCCCGTAACCAATCGCTTTAAATACCTGTTGGTTTTCGTTGCATTTCTCATCGTTCTTTTAGGAGTATTTCCAAATTCATTGCTAAGTTTTCTTTATTTCTAACTCCACGTTGTAAATAGAAATAAAAGATTTTTGGTGCCGGCTTTAGAACTACAATTGACATCGTTGTGTCACTCACTTGTACTTTTATCTTTATTTCAGCCGCAGAAATCCTTCATGCCCGAGTGATTAGATTGCCGTAGGGACTGTAGCCGCTACTAACGATTTCCGAATTAGAACTTGCGATTTCCGATTTATTACCCACGCTTCCACTTCCCACTTTATCTTATATTTGGTTATGAAGACAGCAGATATTTTGGCGCTTTCTTATAAAACTGTAACCAGCAACAAACTTAGAACAGGCATAACTGTGGCAATTATTGCTTTTGGCATAATGGCATTGATAGGCATCATTACAGCTATTCAGGCAATGAATCAAAGTATCAAGGAAAGCTTCTCAACGTTAGGGGCAAATGCTTTTACCATCAGGTATAAAGACCGGAATATAACCATAGGCAGAAGTAGTAGAGTAGCACAGACAAAAAAGGGAGCAAGGCCAGATAAGAATTCTAATGTCGGTAAGAAGATAGATTATCTGCAGGCAAAAATGTTTAAAGAAAATTACAAGTTCCCTTCATTAGTGGGCTTGCAATTAAATGGGCCGAGGTCGCTTATAGCAAAGTATGGAAACAAGGAAACGACCCCTGAAGTTTCGGTTAATGGTGGCGATGAAAACTTTTTATTGATTAACGGGTACACCTTACAATCAGGAAGAAACTTTAGCAGGTTAGATGTGGAAACGGGCAGAAATGTTTGTCTGTTGGGAAGTGATGTTGCGGAAAAGCTTTTTCCAAGAAACAAGGAAGCGGCAGTTGATAAAATTATTCGGATTGCAAACTTGCCTTACAGGGTTATTGGGTTACTAAAGCCGAAAGGAAGTAGTGTATTTATGCAAATGGATAAAGTTGCAGTAACCAGTTATAACAATGTTCGTCGTTTACCGAACACGGGTTCCTCTTACACTATTAATGTCATGGTCGATGATGTCACGCAGCTCGAACCTGCGATAGGCGAAGCAACAGGTACACTGAGAGCAATTCGAAGGCTGGATATAAAGGATAATAACAATTTTTTTATTGACAAAAGTGATAGCGTTGCAGAAACTTTCATTAGCCTGCTCTCAAGCATCTCCGGCTCGGCAGGTGCAATCGGAATGATCACATTAATAGGTGCTGCCATCGGATTGATGAATATAATGCTGGTGGCGGTTACAGAGAGAACCAAAGAAGTTGGTTTAATAAAGGCGCTCGGCGGTACAAGGAAAAGTATCAGGAACCAGTTTTTGTTCGAATCAATTATTATAAGCTTATTAGGGGCAATCTTTGGAATAGTGCTAGGGGTGTTGGTGGGAAATGGTTTTGCTCTGGTTGTGGGCACCGGTTTTGTGGTTCCGTGGGGTTGGGTGATAACAGGAATTATCATTTGCAGTGTAGTAGGATTAACCGCTGGCCTGTGGCCAGCAATAAAGGCTTCTAAACTAGATCCTATTGTAGCGCTTAGGTATGAGTAGTGGCCTTTTTGCATAGCGCCACCTGCGAAACGAAAAGGTTAGAATGAACAAAACAAATGATTAAAAAAAATCAGCAGAAAAAATATTCGGACACGGCGTTTATATTTTGTGCAAGTTGTTTTCGCTCAGCGCTGAATAATGGTTTTCAGCACAAGAGAGTGACACAACAATGATGATAGAAGTTTGAATTGTTGAAACCAAAAGTGCTTTAAAATAAAATCCCGGTAATGTTTTACCGGGATTTTGTATTTTCTGCTAAATTAAAATTTTTAGTTTTTCGGATCCAGAGCGTCTTTAATTCTTTGCTTTAGGTCTAACAAATGCATCTTGCTCATCTTATCTGTTGTAGCAGGAATGGCATTTGTAACTGACGTTCTTAATTGTACTAATTGTGCCCGTGCAATTGAAGGAATATCGGTGTTGCTAATGTCAACTGAAGAGATAGCAGTTGAGCCACCTCCAAAAGATATTGTGAATCCAGAGGAAGGATTAATCAAATCATTTAGCTTGTCAACATAGCTTTTTTGTAATCTCCGGCGATAGGTATCAATAGGTTGTTTTGACGTAAGCTCAACAAACAATCCGTTTTGTACATCATTAAACAATTCTATTGCACTGTATGCTTTTGATGCTCCAAATCGTTCTGTCGACTGTTGCATCCTGTTTAGCCTTGAACTACTGAAAAGGCTATTTAAAACACTTTCCTGGGAAGCTACAATCGGATCAGTCTCACCAGGATTATTAACACGGTTCCAAATGTCTTTAGACATTAACCATTTTGGTGTTATAAATATTTGACTTTGAAGGAACGTTATTGCTTCACGTTGTTTTGCTTTCGGAGTAACCTCATACACAGGCTCATCCTGTGCAGAAGTTTTAATTGTTTCATAAACCCCACCAACATTTGCTGCTACGTGCCCCATATACCGACGAAACTGCGCAACTAGCTGGGTATACATTTCATCAATATTTTCATTCTGGTCTACTTCGTCTTTTGTCCACTCTGTTAGATTTTTCAAAATCAGCTTTAGGTTTTTGATACCATAGCTACTTGCTTTAATTGCATTGTCGCCAAGATCTTCGCGCTGATTTCTCGGGTCGTTTGCATTTCCTAATTCATAGGTTCCAAAATACGTTCTCGGGTTTTCGCTGAGCGTTTTAATAATCAGCTTGTTGCTGGCTGTTTTTTGCTCTTCTTTACTGTCACCGGCAATATAACCGTAACCCCATCGCACCGCCCATTTATCGTAATCACCAATGCGCGGAAACAAGCCTACTTGTGAAATGTGATCTTCCGGCTGAGCTACATAATTAAAACGCGCATAATCCATTATTGAAGCTGTGTGTCCATTCGCTTCTACCCATGCCTTATCACGTAATTTTTCTACAGGTGTCTGGCTGCTGTTACCCGTATTATGCATTAGCCCGAGCGTATGACCTAACTCGT
>JAOQAJ010000142.1 GCA_025963675.1 Segetibacter sp. | reverse complement strand
AGAAAGGCAATTGTTGATGATGTTAGCGGTGTGACCCGCGACCGTCAATATGGAGTAACGGAGTGGATCGGGAAAGCATTTAATGTAATCGATACAGGCGGTTTCGTTGCCAATACATCCGACATTTTTGAAACGGAAATACGCAAACAGGTTAAAATTGCGATTGAAGAGGCGAATGCAATCATATTTATGGTAGATGTAACTACCGGCATAACTGACCTCGATCAATCTGTGGCAGATCTATTAAGGCGCAGTACAAAACCGGTTTTTTTGTGCGTAAACAAAGTTGATAACAGTCAGCGAATGCTTGAGGCTGCCGAGTTTTATAGCCTTGGTTTTGAAAAAATCTTTTTCGTCAGCAGCGTCAGCGGTAGTGGTACCGGCGAGATTTTAGACGCTGTTGCAGAACTCATAACTCCGGAAGCATCGGAAGATGCACTAGAGAATAATGATTTACCAAAGTTCGCAATTATAGGTCAGCCGAACGTAGGGAAATCTTCTTTGCTAAACGCACTGGTAGGGCAGGAGCGAACAATTGTAAGTGATATTGCCGGTACCACCCGCGATACCATTCATACCCATTATAACATGTTTCAAAAGGAATTTATCCTGATTGACACAGCGGGTATTCGACGCAAGACGAAGGTGAATGAGGATCTCGAATTTTACTCAGTAATACGTGCAATAAGGGCGATGGACGAAGCTGACGTTTGCCTGTTGCTATTAGATGCGGGGAGCGGTATCACTGCGCAGGATTTAAACATTTTTAGCCTCGCGGTGAAAAAAGGTAAAGGAATAGTCGTTCTTGTAAATAAGTGGGATTTGATAGAAAAAGAGACAAATACCGCTCGCGACTACGAGAAAAGGCTAAAAGAGAAACTTGCTCCGTTTACTGATGTTCCTATCCTTTTTATCTCGGTAAAAGAGAAAACCAGGATCATGAAGGCTATGGAGGTTGCGCTTGAAGTGTATGAAAATAAGACTCAAAAAGTGCCTACTTCGAAGCTGAACGATATTATGTTGAAAGCTGTGGAAGCTTACCATGCGCCGGTTGTAAGAGGAAATGCAGTTACTATAAAATATGTGACCCAACTTCCAACCCACGTTCCGTCATTTGCATTTTTTACAAATTATCCTGATGATATAAGGGCTCCCTACAAGAACTATCTTGAAAATCAATTGAGGCAGAACTTTAAATTCACAGGAGTCCCTGTCAGAATTTTCTTCAGGAAAAAGTAGGTGGCAAAAGAATTGCTAATATTTCTAATGTAATTTATCTCATTCATTTAAACGTTCGGTAATGAAAAAACTATTAGCAATCGCAACAATAGCAGCAAGTTTAACTGCTTGCGGGGGTGGAAATAATGAAGCAACAACTGTAGGAGAAGATAGCATGCAAAAGGCTTTTGATAGTGTGCAACAAACTGGCGACACTTCAGCAATGAATGGGGTAATGGGCGACACTACGTCTGCAAGCGGCACACATGGCGCGGGCTCCGGTTCGGGAGTTGGTGGAGGTAAGTCGGGCGGTCCACAGAAAAAAGATGGAAAGTAATTAAAGAGATTTTAATAGAAATTACAATGAAGCCTTCCTTTACGGAAGGTTTTTTAATATCAGTATTCTTGAGTGGGCCGGCTAACCGGCTTTCATTTAATATTTTGGTTAGTATTATTGTCAACCACAACTTTGCGTCTATAGAAAACAGCATGACACCCGAACGAAGAGAGAAATTATTGACAGTATTACAAAAACGACAAAATAACTTAACGGTGGTGCTGGAGAATGTGTTTGATCCGCACAATGAGACCGCGGTTATGCGGACGTGTGATTGTGTTGGCATCCAGGATATTTTTATAATCAACAATAGGAAGCCGCCTAAAAGGGCATGGGGCTTCAGAAGTGGGGGCAGTGCCAAGAAATGGTTGACTATTCATCAATACACTAATGCGGAAGATTGTTTTAAGGAATTAAGGACCATGTATAGTAAAGTTTTAACAACTCATCTTGGCAATGATTCCGTTAGTCTATATGACATTGATTTTACTGAAAGTATTGCTTTGGTTTTTGGCAATGAAAGGTTTGGCGTAAGTGATGAAGCCAGGGCTTTGTCGGATGGTAATTTTGTAATCCCTCAAATTGGAATAATTCAGAGCCTGAACATTTCTGTCGCCTGTGCTGTTTCTATCTACGAAGCCTACAGGCAAAAAGAACTGGCGGGTCACTATAACAAACAAAATCTGCCAAACGAGAAAATTCATGAGCTTTACAATGAATGGGGATTTAAACAACAGGATATTCCTGCGGAGGAAGAAAACTAATTATATGAAAAAAGCATTGTTTTTTATTGTTTTAATAGCCGGTGTCTTATTATCCGATGCAGTTGCTCAATCTGCTTCTGCGGGATCAATAAAGAAAGTTTCAGCGAAAGACGTGAAGGCAATGATTGATAATAGCACAGGTGCGATGATTGTTAATTTCTGGGCTACCTGGTGCGGGCCGTGCATCAGGGAAATTCCCTGGTTTGACAGCATAATGACTGCAAAGAATTCACCCGCTAAACTTGTTTTGGTCAGTCTCGATTACAAATCAGAATATTCAAAATTGGCGGCGTTTGTAAAGAAACGCGGTTATAAAGGTGAGATATTATACCTGAACGAGACAGATCCGGAACAGTACATTCCTATCATTGAACCTAAGTGGAAAGGTGCCATTCCAGCTTCTATATTTGTAAATAACCCGACTAAATACTATCAGGTATTCAACGAGCAAATTCCGAAGCAAAGGTTTGAGATGGAGTTGGAGAAGTTGCAAGCTGCTAGCCGTTAGTTGCTAGCTGCCAACGGTTAGCTTCTAGCTGAGAGCTTTCCACTTTTTGCAAATAATACATAGGAAAAGTATTAAGCTTTCGACTTTCTAAAACATAACATGAAGGTTGATCCTCCCAGCTGGTAGCTTCATCTCTGTTGTCTCAAATGCAACGTTGAAGCTTGAGACGTGAACGTACAGTTTACAGCTGTTCAAAAACAAAACATAGAAAGGTTGAAGCTCGCAGCTACGAGCTCGAAGCTTCCCTCACGTTGCTTTCCCCTTCAACTCCCAATGGTCTTTGAAGATCTTGCCTTCACGATCCTTTTTGAGGGTGCGTGCATAGCGTTCACCTTTTATGGTTCCCTGCTCCGTTTTCTTACCGATAAAAAGTAAGATCGGATTTCCCTCGTCGTCGGTTTTAAAAGAAAGATCATAACCTTTATATTTCATCTCAACCATTGACGTTGGTTCAAATTTTTTGGCAAGTTTTTTCTGTAAGTCTTCATTAAGTGCCATAGGCGGTTCTTTAAATTTCCTTAGCAATTATTTGTTTCTGTAGCTTTCTTTATGCTATGATTTATTAACTCTATCGCAACATCAGGTCCGTCATTTCCAAGCGGATTAAATAAGTCTTCGCTTACCTGGTTGTAAGATGCAAAAAAGTTTACTATCTCTTTTACGAGACCTTCAGGAAGTTCATCAATATTGTTGACGGAAGAGTATAAACGGGACTGTAGTTGTACGGCAATTACCCTGTCATTTCGGACCTTTTCGCCATCTTCTTCCTGTTCCACTTTTATAATCCCGAGCACTTTGCTTTCTACAAGGCAACCTGGAAAAGTAGGTGCGTCGGTAAGTACAAGGATATCCATCGGGTCACCATCTTCAGCAATTGTTGAAGGAATAAACCCAAAATCAAAAGGAAACACCATACCTGCGGGTAATGCTTTCTTAAGCTTAATCAGGTCTGTTGTTTCGTCATACGCATATTTGTTTCTGCTACCTTTCGGTGTTTCTACGATAGCATTTATATTGTCACTTCCTTCAATAAATGGTTGCGGTAATTTCATGACTTCAACAGTTCAAAAGTTATACCTACTGTTACCCTGGGGATGAAACTTATTTAAAGGAATTTTAGGAAATACGTAAAAATTATTGGAACGTCCCTCTTGTACTAATTACTAAAAGCGCTCGTTAGCGGCATTAATAAAATAATCAATTTTTTGAATTTGGTAAGAAAAAAGCTCAATAGCGAACGAAAGTCAAAACGGAGCGTCGCAACGATTGTTGCTATGTCGTTAATAGCTGGTAACAAAAAAATCCCTACATGATGCATGCAGGGATTTCGATGGAAGAGGATAAATGTTTTTGTTTACGCGCCTTTCAACTCGGCGAAATATTTATGGAAATAAGGGATCGTTTCTATGCCCTTATAAAAATTTGCAAGATCAAATTTTTCATTAGGACTATGCAGGTTATCGCTGTCTAACCCGAAGCCTAAGAAAACTGTTTTAAGGCCAAGAATACTTTCAAACAACGAGGTAATGGGGATGCTACCGCCGCCACGAACCGGGATAGGAGGTTTTCCAAAAGTTGTCTCAATCGCTTTAGCTGCGGCCTGGTATTCAATACTGTCAACGGGCGTAAGATATGGATCTCCTCCGTGGTGCTCAGAAGCTTTTACAGTAACGTAAGGAGGCGCGATGGACTCAATATGGCTAATCAAAAGTTTAGTCATTTTTGCACTGGTTTGATTGGGAACTAAGCGACAACTAATCTTTGCAAATGCTTTCGCAGGTAAAACTGTTTTTGCGCCTTCTCCTATATAACCACCCCAAATTCCATTTACTTCAAGTGTAGGCCGTATGCCCGTTCTTTCGCTGGTTGTGTAGCCTTTTTCGCCCCATAATTCGGTAACGCCTAAATCTTGTTTGAATTCATTTTCATTATAAGGGGCTTTTGCCATTTCGGCTCTCTCTTCGGCGGTTGAGTCAAGCACATCATCATAAAAACCAGGGATGGTGATATGATTGTTTTCATCATGAAGGCTGGCAATCATTTTTGCAAGAATGGTAATTGGGTTGGCAACGGCTCCGCCATAAACTCCGCTGTGCAAGTCGCGGTTTGGACCTGTAACTTCTACTTCAATATAGGTGAGTCCGCGAACACCGACATCTATACTTGGGGTTTGTAAACTAAGCATTGCAGTGTCACTGATTAATATGACATCCGCTGACAACATCTCTTTCTTCTCTTTAATGAAGGTTGCAAGGTTAGGGCTTCCAACTTCTTCTTCACCTTCTATTATAAATTTTACATTGGTTTGTAAACTGTTTGTTTGAACCAGGGTTTCGAAAGCTTTTATATGCATGTAAAATTGCCCCTTATCATCACATGCACCTCTTGCATAAATTTTTTCATTTTTAATTACCGGATCAAATGGTCCACTATGCCATAGGTCGAGGGGATCAGGAGGTTGTACATCGTAATGACCATATACTAAAACAGTTGGCTTTGCAGGGTCAGTAATTTTTTCTCCGTAAACAACAGGGTAACCATTTGTCTCAAAAATTTCTGCCGTATCTGCACCTGCTTGTAACAATCTTTCTTTTACAGCATTTGCACATGCCGTCATATCGTCTTTATGTTCACTTCTGGCGCTGATGCTGGGAATTCGAAGCAATTCCAATAATTCGGTTAAAAACCGATCTTTATTCTGCGATTGATATTCTTTCCAGTCTTGCATACTGCAAATTTTTCTTGA
>JAOQAJ010000091.1 GCA_025963675.1 Segetibacter sp. | reverse complement strand
ATTTTTTTCAGGTTCGGCATTTTCGACGATCGTGTAAATGATTTCGCCCATTTTTTCAAGAGGAACACAAAAATCAACTTCCACTGACTCCAATACAGAATTAGGCATATCGGGGTATTCAGCCTGGGTTGGATCCTGAACAATGCAGAACCCTTTACTTCTTTTAATTGCTGACATTCCTGCTGTGCCATCGTTGAGATAGCCGGTAAGAATTACGCCAATAACGCGATTGCCATAGTAGGCGGCAGCAGACCTGAATAAGACATCGATAGAAGGGCGCCACCTGCTTTCTGCTGGTCCATGCCCAAGGCCTGTTTTTCCATCCTTGATTATTAAATGGGTATCCGGAGGAGCGATGTATATATGTCCCGCTTCTATTTCGTCACCATCTTTTGGAATGGTACAAATAAACGGCGTGTATTTTTGAAGTCTTGTTATCAAAAAATCTCCCAGGCCAACACGTGATAAATGAATAACTATAAATACTGCTGCATTCAGGTCTTCAGGTAGTTGGGCAACTAATTCATTTACTGCATTTAAACCTCCGGCCGACGCTCCAATTGTAACAATAAAACCAGGTTTTCGAACTTTTCCTACTAACATATGGCAAAAAGATTTCAAGAATTAAGCCGACTTATATGATTTTATACAAGCGAGAAATAGGTTGGAGTAGTACGTAATTGATGTAATATTCCTGCTCAAAAAGGTTAGGAATAGCCCATTGTGTTACAACTACTTTATTGCGCATCGATAATGATGATTTGTTGGGGTACTTTTTAAGTAAAAAATTCAACAAAAAGTATGAGAAATATAAGATGTTTTGTAAAAAGGTGAGTAATTTTACTTGTTAATGTCTTTTTAATATTGGCATTTTAATTGAATTAATGAGTAAAACAATACCAACTGATATATGGATAATTTTACTCCGATTGACTCTACACTTATAAAAAATTGCATTGCCGGGAACAGAAAAAGCCAGAAAAAGCTGTACGAGCTTTTAGCACCTAAAATGTATCCCGTTTGCCTCAAGTTCTTCAGCAGAGGTGCGGATGCCGAGGACGTGCTACAGGAAGGTTTTATAAAACTCTTTAATCACCTGCACAGCTATAGGGGAGAAGGATCTTTTGAAGGTTGGGTAAGGAGGATCTTTGTAAACACAGCGATCCAGTATTATCGCAGCCTGAAACCGGCAGCCATCGATTCCGATGATATTGAAGATGTACTGGTTTGCTCTGACGGTTCCGCGCTTGATAATCTTTACGCAAAAGACCTCATTTGTATTACCCGCGATCTGAGCGAAGGTTACAGAAATGTGTTCAATTTATATGCAGTTGAAGGCTATTCGCACAAAGAAATCGCTGAGATATTAGGGATCACAGAGAGCACCAGTAAGTCTCAATACCTGCGTGCAAAAGCTTCCATACGACAAGTAATAGGAAAAAGAGCCTGAAAAGGGGAAGCAATTCCACTATTATTAAACGGCACGTTAAAAAACATTTTAGTCTGTGCTATCTATTGTCTAAAGTCTTTTAACAACTCGTTTTAATTCTCTTTGAAGGCTATCCCTTTATACTTCAACTCCAAACAGATGATCATATTTGTGAATGGCTTTAATTAGCTATCGATGATGGTCTTTGGCACCATTTTATAAGAAGAAGGTTGTAGAATTTTTTCTAACCCTAATTATTACAAATGTTTATCGATAATATAAATGACGAGATGGAATATCCTGGAATGTATTTAAAGTCAGAAGGACACGAAAGCGAAAAATTGAAAGTAGCTAATTCGGGTTCCGACGAAAATGCAACATTTGAAGTAACAGCCGCAAACACTGAAACGCAGGCGTACGATAATCTGGAACAGTTCCCGTATAACATGGAGGGCGAGAGCTTATGGTAAACAAGCCCCGATCTGCCAATAGTTTGAGAATTTCATCCTTTTTTTGTTAGACTTAAGAAAAATAGATTAAAGTCATAGAAAGACTTGAGTTTAGATTAATGTCCTATTCATGATCCTTCAATCAGAATTGCGTTGATATTCATTATTGACGTAATTCTGATTTTTTTTCTTTTTAAGATTTTACAAAAAATCTAACAAAATTTCGTATTAGTAAATTGCTCACTCAGAGCTATTTCTACGCAATCCCCTATCACCCTCAATGACTTTGAGTTGTAGGTAAAATCTCTGCCATAGAGGCTGCTAAGTCGTCTGTCGGAAGATGTAAGCCTTGAAGCGTATATATTAAAAGGCCATCACAAGGTTTGATCCTTTTCTTTGGTAGTAGGTGTCTTTATAATCCAGATAATATAATAGATAGCAACAACGATTAAAAAGATACCGGTAATAGTACTAACTATAACAGAAACTTTTCCTTTTGTTACAGAACTTACTACTGTTAATACAACAATAAGTATCAGCAGTAAAATTTTTCTTTTAAAGACTTTGAGATATCTGAATTCCATAATTTCAAAAGTAGGGAAATAAATCTTTTATTTCTAATACAGAAAGCTTCCTGTTATTTTTAATTTTATTTATAAAACATAGTTTTTTGGAAGGTAATTACAAGATTAAAATAAAATGCCAGTTTGAGTAAATATGTAAGTAATTGCCGAAGGAGGTCATGCTGCACAAGTGTGCGACGCAACGGGAGCTCAATTAGAAAAAAATGCGCGGCCCATTAATGTCTTAAAAAAAACGGGTTTATTTCCTTTCAACGAACTTTTCGTGAAGTTGTAAGACCTGCGGAATAAGGAGTTGTTGTTCATCATTAACAAGTACAAAATCGCATAATTTCATTTTTATTACTTCATTGATCTGGTGACTCATTCTTGATAGCACTTGTTGGCGGGTTACATTGTCCCGATCCATTACCCTTTTTATACGAATATGTTGTGGCGCATATACTCCAATAACGAAATCGAGATTTGATGCAGAGCCAGACTCGAACATAAGAGCTGCTTCTTTTATGACGTAAGGAGTAGTCTGGGCATTCATCCAAATATTTGCGGCATCTATTGTCGCTGGGTGAACCAGGGCATTTAATTCATTCAATTTTGGCGGATCGTTAAATACAATATTAGCAAGGTAAGACCTGTTAAGTTTGCCATCAACATAACTGTTTTCTCCAAATGCTTTTTGTATCGACAAGGCAAGTTGCTGATCAGATTGCATTAAAATTTTAGCCTGCTTGTCGGCGTCAAAAACAGGAATTCCAAGCACGTTAAAAATGCCCGCTACTGCTGTTTTGCCACTTCCAATTCCACCTGTTAATCCAATTTTTAGCATACCAGTTGGTGATACCTTTTGTGCGTGGTTGAAAATAAAAAACCGAACTCTAAATTGAAGATTTCAAAATTAGAATTCGGAATTATTTTATCAGCTATAAGATCAGTCGTATTATTTAGTATCAGCAACTGCAGCAGCAGGTTTATTTAATGCCTGGCTCCATTCTAAGCTAATCGCTGACTTTTCAATCTTAATATAACTTCCCGGGTTGACCTCCAACTGGATCGTTGTATTGTCATCGTTTACCTTGTAAATAGTTCCATGAATGCCAGCTATCGTTACAATTTTATCACCCTTTTTTAAGTCGTTGATAAAGGTCTTTTGCAATTTTGCTTTCTTAGCTTGTGGACGGATCATAAATAGCCAAAAAACAAGCATGATGGCTCCCATCATAAGCAATTGAACAGAACCACCGTTTTTTGGATCGACCATTAATAAATAAAAAGTG
>JAOQAJ010000080.1 GCA_025963675.1 Segetibacter sp. | reverse complement strand
TATTTAAAAACTCCAGCACTTCGTTGCCATTTGCGGCAACTTTCGTTTCCATTCCCCAATATCTCAAAATCCCTTTTGCAAGCAACTGGTTTACCTCGTTGTCTTCTGCTAATAATACTTTTAGCTTTCCAAACGAAATGATGTGTTTACGGTCAATCGTTGAATAAGTCTTTGTCATCGTTTCCACTGCCTTTTTGATTTAGTTCATAAAACTCGCCTCGAAAGAATATTTCTTATTTACAAAAACTTCTTTGTTTTGTATCATCCGGTAAATGGTCGATTTACCGACATCTAATTTTCTTGCCACTTTTAATACATCGTAATTGTATTTATCGAGATAGAACTGAATAAATTTAATGGTAAATTCTTTCAGCGTTATCTCTTTAAGCATAAAGTCGCTGATCATGTTTTGCGATATTACATTTAAGTGTTCGGCCTCAATTTCTTTTTCTTCAGCCATTACGCAGGCCAGATCGATCACTGATTTCAGTTCACGAACATTGCCAGGAAAAGCATGGCCCATCAATTTCTTCTTCGCTTCAGTCGACAGGTTTTTCTTAGGTAAATTATTCTCTTTACAGAAGTTATCCATAAAGTGCTTCGCAATAATCAGCACGTCGTTCTCTCTTTCACGCAAAGGCGGCAGGTGAATGGGTAAACCTAAAATACGATAATATAAGTCTTCTCTAAATGTTCCGTTTTTAACCATTTCAAGCAGGTTTCTATGAGTAGCTACAATAATGCGAACATCTATTTTAACTACTTCGTTGCTTCCCACTCTTACAATCTCTTTTTCCTGCAACGCCCTTAAAAGTTTGGCCTGCATATTTATGTCCATTTCTCCAATCTCATCCAGAAACAATGTCCCTTTTGAGGCTTCTTCAAACTTTCCAATGCGACGTGCAATGGCACCTGTAAAGGCACCTTTTTCATGGCCAAACAATTCGCTTTCCAAAAGATCTCTGGGAATGGCTGCAAGGTTTACAGCTACAAATGCAAGATTTTTGCGCGGCGAGTTGTAGTGAATAGATTTAGCAACTAATTCTTTACCTGTTCCGGTTTCGCCTGTTACCGATACAGTTATATTCGTTCGGGCAGCTTTTTCCATCATGCTAAAAACCCTTTGAATGACCGGGCTACTACCTATAATTGCATTACTGAAATCATACTTTCTGCTTACTTCTTCTTTCAGGGTTTCAATTTCCTGCTTCAGTTCTATATTTTCGCGTAAGTTGATGATGGTGTTCCATAATTTATCTTTTGCATCTTCATCTTTTACAATGTAATCATTAGCGCCTTTTTTCAGAAGGTCAAGTGCAACTTTTACATTTTCCTGCCCGCTGATGATGATAACTTTTGTATCCGGGCTTGTTTCTTTGATTTGTTTTAAAAGCTTGTCCCCATTCATGTCGGGTAGAGAATAATCAAGCGTTACCACGTCAGGTTTCTCGTGCAGCCTGGATAAGAAGGATTTGGCAGTATCGAATTTTTGGATGACATAGTCCGGATTAAGTGACAGGTAATACTCCAGCATGGAGCTATACCATAGATCATCCTCTACGATAAAAACCTTGAAGGTCTTTTGGTTTTTCATATGTTTATAAAACGAAAAAGTATTTAAGGTATTGTTTACGAATGCCATAATGGGAAAAAAAAATCATTATGAGAGATTCGAACTTTGTTGGAAAAAAGATCAATAATGCGGGAAAAGGAAATTTTTAAGATAACAAATGTCATTTATTGCCCCGAATTGAGCTGCCCTTTGGCATATTCTGGTTATACTTGCTGCAATGATTATTTTTGTTCAAATTGATGTAATTAATAGTGTATGCAAGTAAATGATGAATTGGTAGATCAGCTTTCAAATCTTGCTCGCTTAACTTTTAAGCCAGAGGAAAAAGAGGGCATTAAAAACGATCTTCAAAAAATGATCTCGTTTATCGAAAAATTAAATGAGCTCGACACAACGGGGGTAGAGCCGTTATTATTTATGACCGACGAAGTAAATGTGTTGAGAGAAGATGAAGTAAAAGGATCGATCACAAGAGAACAAGGCTTATTGAATGCCCCGCTGAAAGATGACCAGTTTTTTAAAGTTCCAAAAGTCATTCGGAAATAGTAAAGTCAATAGGCCATTGAGTCAATAAGTCAATAAGGAGAGTAGAAATGAGGAAATTATATGGGGGCCAGGCAAAAGGTTTTTTACTGAACATCGTTGCGTCGCACACTTGTACTGGATAAAAAAATCATCCGATTAAAATTTTTGTTAGCTCTAAAGGCCCTTTACGGTTTTCCGCATATTTACAATACCTTTCTACCTTATGAGTTTGATCATACATCTTAATAATATCAGGAAAAGTTACTTCATGGGCAACCAGGCAATTCCTGTGTTAAAAGGAATAAACCTTGATATTTTCAAAAACGAATACGTGGCGTTGATGGGACCTTCCGGCTCGGGCAAAAGTACTTTGATGAATATATTAGGATGTCTTGATAGTCCAACTGCCGGTTCTTATATTCTCAATGAAAAAGATGTTAGTAAAATGCCAGATAACGAACTGGCAGAAGTGAGAAATAAAGATATTGGTTTTGTCTTTCAACAATTTAATCTACTTCCCCGTTTAAATGCAGCCGAGAATGTTGCCTTGCCGTTGGTATATGCAGGAATTCCGAAAAGAGAAAGAATGGAGAGAGCCATGGAGGTTTTGGCCAAAGTTGGCCTTGCGGAAAGAAGCCATCATAAACCCAACGAAATGAGCGGTGGACAGATCCAGCGTGTTGCTATTGCCCGCGCCTTAATCAATAACCCCGCAATTATTCTTGCAGATGAACCAACTGGAAACCTCGACAGCAAAACATCGATAGAGGTGATGGATATTTTTGGTAAGATACAAGCCGGGGGTAACACAGTGATCTTAGTTACGCATGAAGAAGATATTGCTAAATATGCCAAAAGGATAGTCAGGTTAAGAGATGGTGTGATAGAGAGTGATACTACAAAAACCGGGCATACAATTAGTCAGGCAATTGAGATCTAAAACCCGCAATCGCCAGCGTCTTGCTGGTGATGCTCTTTGAACGGCATGCTGCCGTTATTAAAAATAGACACTGTTTAGTAAAGTATAAGCTTTAATAATACCATCACCAGCGGGACGCTGGCGGTGGCGAAAAGAAAATAAGAAATGGCTACAAAAATTTATACAAAAACCGGCGATAAGGGTAAGACGTCGCTTATTGGCGGAACAAAAGTTTTTAAAAGTAATATCCGAATAGACAGCTACGGAACGATTGATGAACTTAATTCATTTATTGGTCTTTTAAGTGATCATTTAACAGATAACGCACTCAAAACAATTTTGAAGGAAATACAGGACCGGTTATTTACTGTAGGATCTTCACTTGCCTGCGACCCCGATAAAGAACCATTAATGAAGATTCCCGATTTAAAAGAGGATGACATTGTGCTGCTTGAAAATGAAATGGATAAAATGAACGAAATATTGCCGGTGATGAAAAATTTTATTCTTCCTGGTGGTCATGTGGCTGTTTCTACAGCACATATTTGTCGCTGTGTTTGCAGGCGGGCCGAAAGGTTATGTGTTCAAATAATGGAGACAGGAAGTTTTATCGATCCTTTGGTTATTAAGTATTTGAACCGGCTAAGCGACTATCTTTTTGTTTCAGCACGCTATATAGGTCACCTGCTTCATGTGGAAGAAGTTGCGTGGAAGGCCAGGGTGTAAATGTTAAATGGTCTGATTGTTCTTATATAATTGATGCTTCTTCGCCGACAGGATCTATAATTTTTCCATCTTTCATATGAATTGTTCTGTCGCTTACTGCGGCTAGTTCTTCGTTATGCGTCACAATCAAAAAGGTTTGATCAAACTCGGAACGCAGTTGAATAAATAATTGATGAAGCTCTTTTGCATTTTTGCTATCGAGGTTGCCGGTAGGTTCATCAGCAAAAATGATTTGAGGATTATTGATAAGCGCACGGGCAATTGCTACCCGTTGTTGTTCTCCGCCACTTAGTTGTTGCGGCTTATTTTCTAAGCGTCCTTTCAAATGCAATGTTTCCAATAATTGAACTGCTCTGTCGGTAACTTCTCTTTTCCTTTTGCCTGCAATCCAGCCAGGTATACAAACATTTTCAAGTGCATTGAATTCGGGTAGCAAATGATGAAATTGAAAAACGAAGCCAATGTGTTCATTTCTGAATCTTGCCAGCGGTTTACCTTTAAGTGTATCAATCCGATTGTTGTCCAGGTAAATCTCACCATCGTCAGCATTGTCTAAAGTGCCAAGAATATGTAGTAGTGTACTTTTTCCGGCACCCGAAGAACCTACAATGCTTACAATTTCTCCTTTGTTTATTGTCAGATCTACGCCTTTTAAAACCTCTAATGTTCCGTACTTTTTAAAAATATTTTTAGCTGTGAGCATGCAACTCCCTTATGTGAAAGATTATCAATAATATACAAACCTACATGTTACTATGTTAGGCCTGCACTTTTAACTGAAATTTTAATATAACATGCCTTTGCAAAAACGTTCATTTGGTTATATCATTTATACCCCTACATTTGCAAAAATTTAAAACACATTAAAGATGTTTTGGACACTTGAATTAGCCAGTTACCTGGAAGAAGCACCATGGCCAGCGACAAAAGATGAGCTTATTGATTATTCAATCCGCTCAGGTGCACCTATTGAAGTTGTTGAGAACCTGCAGGAGTTAGATGACGAAGGTGAAGTGTACGAGAGCATTGAAGACATCTGGCCTGATTATCCGAGCCAGGATGACTTCATGTTTAATGAAGATGAGTATTAAGCCCAACCCAAAAGAAACCTAGTATATTTAAAAGCCATCGGAAAAGATGGTTTTTTTTATTCCCGGCAATCAAGCATATTCCAACATCGTTGTGTCACTCACTTGTACTTTTAGATCAAATATCAGCACACTGCCCGCTCCATGAAATCTAAAGCGAGATTTTGAGGCTTTTTGTTGTCGTCATGGTGGAAGCAGGCGTTGCAATAGTTACAACAGTACAAGAGTGCGACGCAACAAAAGCAACATTTATAACAGTTGCTTGAAACCAACATTTTCAATGTATTTCTCAAAAAGCCTGAAATAAGGTAAGGATACTATCAATAAAAAAAGCAACGATAGTTATCTGACAAGGGTTATCGTTCCTTTCTTCACAATTTTCTTCAGTTGCGAAGATTCAATCTCTAAGTAATACACATAAGTATCCGCTGGTTGTTGCTGGTTATTCATCTTGCCATCCCATCCTTCGCTTGTTTCCCTTGCTGAAAAAACTGGCTGTCCCCAACGATTGTATACAAGAAACTTAATGAGTTTATAACCATCAGCCGCAAACACTTTAAAGCGATCATTTGTTCCATCGCCATTAGGAGTAAATGCACTTGGAATGTAAATGTCTTTATACACTTTTACCAACGCTGATGCTGTAGAGGTGCCGCAACCAACCGTAGAAGTTGCAGTAAGTGTGTATTGTGTATTTTGATTTGGGAACACACGTGGGGTAGCTGATTGCGGATTGTTCATGAAACTAGTTGGTGACCACGAACTAACAGTAGCGGTTCCTTTAATTGAGCCATTTAATAAAACGGTGTCTCCAAGCACAATCGTCCGGTCAGGTCCGGCAATAGCAACCGGATTTCTAAATACGTTTATTTGAACATCAGCAGAGTCTTTACAGCCAAATGTATTCGTAACAACAACTTTATATAAAGTTGAATCGCGTGGCAATGCAACAGGATCAGGCACAGCATCATTTGAAAGCCCGGTAGCAGGTGACCATTTGAAAGTGCCTGTACCTGAAGCGGAAAGTTGAACAGAATTTCCTTCACAAATCGAGTATAGCGTCTGCGTAGAAATAGTCGTTGATGGGAAAACATTTAAATTGAAAGTATCTATTGAAGTACAACCAAAATAAAATGATTGTTTCAGGCGATAAATTCCTGTATCAGCATATTTGATGTTAGGAACAATAGATTTCGGTTCAGTAGATGAATATCCATTAGGTCCGACCCATTGAATACTAAGTGCCGATGGATCTGTTTGTGGTAAATGTAAGTCTTTGTCGATGCAACCAATAACACTTTGAGGTGCACGATGCGGTGGTACAGGATGAACTTCAGTATAAATTGGATTAGACACAACACGGCAATGCAAAGAATTTATGTTTTGCCGTTCAGCAACGGCCATGCGGTAGAGGATAGTACCGATACTTCTTCGGGGAACTGCATAAGATAAAGAGGTTATACCCGGCATATCTTTCCATGTCTTACCGCTGTCGAGGCTATTTTGCCATTGCACTACGGGATCATTAAAACCACTTGCATAAGAACCATTAAGGATAAACGGATTGGTATAATCGGCGCAAACATTTGCCGGTTCTGTTTTACCATCAATTGTTGCCTGCACTGCTGGTCCGCACATGCTAAGCGTAATGTCATCTACGACAAATGCATTTCCACAACCGCGTTCCGGATCGGTCGAAAGTGTAAGAACAACGGCGTCTACATTGGCTGGTGTAGTGAAAGTTAAACCATTTTGTTGCCAGACTCTTCCGTCTTTGACAGGAAGTTTTCCGCTTTTTGAAGTAGCTAAGACTACACCTGAAAGCGAGGAGACAGTAAAAGTAATATCTGGTAAAAGAGGTTTGCCGCCACAGGCAAGGTTACCCATAACATTAGCTAACCAGGCAGAATATTGGTAAGTTGTATTTGGGCATAAGGCGGTTGCCGTATCTAAGTGTATAATGACCGGGCCGTGTGTAAGACCCAAAGCCCACGAGGCATTTATCAGCATGTACTGTCCGTTTATATCCCGTGTATGATCGCCGGGCAGAATGTGCCAGGAATGAGCGTCTGGAGTCTCACCACAACCGAAAATCAGGCTTCGTATAGTGTATGAACCAGTGTCGAACGGGCAGCCGCCCACAAAAGACAGCGAAGTTTTTTCCTTGGGTACAGGTGCCTGGCGGGTGCCGAACGTGACATTTACAATTGGGTCGCCAGAACTTCCATTGCAGAATTGTGCTTTGAGTGAAGTTGAAATAAATAAGATTAATAAAAACTGGAATGAGTGAATTTTCATTGTTGCATTAATCTTAATACTTCATTTAGCATAAAAAGGTTGTCGATCGATGAATATAAGCACATTTTGTTATTTCCCTTTTAACTAATATCGATACAAAAAGTTCTTTCGGTCGGGTATTACTTTTAATAGGCAGATGAAAATTAGCCTTCATCAAATACAGCTTCATTCGTCTTTCCTACCTGTTATAGAAAGTCAATGTTTGGTAAATCCGGTCTCCGTAAACTGTAACGCCAGTGATTGTCACCTTATAAGTCGTTGGAACGTCACTGGTGAAAAAGCTGAGACTGGCAGGCTCTTGTGTACCTGTTAGTACGCTTCCATTCCAATAAATAGTGGAGCGATTATCAAATTGTGGGATAGATTTCACCTCCTTACGATCATAATTTATGAGAGGAAAGGGTGAAGGTTTAGAAATTCCTTTTGCAAAAAAAGTCTGGAGACCATTTACGTTTCGTCTGAAATCATCCCGCCGGTTGTGACCCATGTTTACAAGTATTACACCGTTTCCACCTCTCATGCCATAGTTAGAACCTTCAGGGCCTTTCAGGATTTCTATAAAATCTATGTCTTTCGGATTGATAGAATTTAATGCTGCGATAACCGGACTTTCATTAAGGCCGGGTGCAGTTGAAGTTTGTACTCCATCAATGAGAAGTAACGGTTCAGATGTAGCATCTGGTGTTCTCAATGATGTAAGGCCACCTATTACTAAAAAGCGATTTAGCATGCGTACACCTGAAGCATTTTGTATAATGTCACCAACAGTTCTTCTTTCATCAAGCTGGTCGGCAGCAATAATGACGGATGTAGGACTTACTCTTAAAGCTTCATTATAAGATACATCCTTTTTCTTATTTGTTCTAACTGTTACAGGACTTAGAAAATCCTTTGCCCCGGGAAGTGTTGTGTCGAGATAAGCATTTCTATATTTAGTGGTAAAAACAGGGGAGACTGCAAAGTATTGTTTGAGAGCAACAGGTGTCTTGAAACGTGGAAAGGTAAGTGACTCTCTTTCAATCCTGATGTCTTCTGTACCACTGTTCATATTTCTTGCGTGAATAGCGAACTCGGTGCTATCGCTATAATCATAAATCGGGAAGATAAATTTTCCGGCATTGTCAGTTGTATCCATTAAAAAGGTTGCCTTTCCATCATTGGATATAAGCGATAAGATTTTGTTCGATGCGGGGCTGCCTTTTGAATCTATCGCTCTGCCTTTAATAAATAGTAAACTGTCGTCATAGTTATAGACTTGCTTTGCGTTATAACTGGCACCTTTCAAATAAGTATTATTAATTAAGACCATCATCAGGTCTCTATCTTCATCATTCATATACTTCAAAGTATTTGAAGTATTATAAATTTTATTTGAAATACTTAAGGGATCAGTGATAGGCTCGTCGCCAGCAACTGCAAATGCAGAATCTGTGACTGCCACAGAAAGCAGAGCCGGAACCGGCTGCTGATTAGCATCAGTAACTGAAATATTTAAGGCAACTTTTTCTCTTTTTGAAAAGACATTTTTGACCAGCGTTGGAGTCGCCAATACGTTGTGTTCATTGATGTAAATACTTCTTTCACTTAAAAGTTTACCGCGGTTATCGAGCAAATAGAATGTGGCTATGCCTTCCGGAAATTTTTGCTCTGGTATCGATACTTCATACTGACCATGACCTATCGCCACATAACATAAGCTGTCTTTACTAACACCGATCAGATAGGTAACTACATTTTTCTTATAGATACTATCTTCTAACAATACTCTTAACGTTTTACTTCCGCCTGCTTGTTTTAAAATGGCGATTTGTGCGGCGAAGAAGTTGAATGGGGGCAAGGGGTACGTCAATTGTTTTCCATTCCAGTTTAAAGAAGCTTTGTATTTTCTTAAATAAGAGGGTGTGAAACTAAATTTTCCAAGTCCGAGATTGTTAGAAGTGAAACGGGCAACAACAGTATCTCGTGAGTCTTTGACAACTCCATCAGTTGCTATTGGGTTGCCTTGTGCATCTTTTACTAAAACAGCAACAGTTGAATTTGCACCTGTAATAATGCTGCCACCTTCGGGGTAAAATTGTATTACCGGGTCTCCATTTGGTGTCGCGATGTGTGTTGCAAAATTTCTTGTTGCGACTCTACCATTTGCACCTACCACATAAATTGGTTTTACAACAGCATGGTTAGAATCCCCTTCTGCCATTTGCCTGGTGTATGCTCTTAGCCAATAGTAGCCTGGGGAGATGGTAGTGGGTAAAGAGATTTTTGAATTTAGTTGCTGTCGTGCTGCATCTAACAATACAAATGAAACCACGCTGTCTTTTTCATCCACAAGGTCGACAAACAGGTATTTGCTTTGCCTTGTTACTTTCTGCGAAATGGAGTTGATCAGGAAACTTCTGAACCATATATTTTCTCCGGCCTTAAAGATTGACTTATCTGTTTCAATTAAGGCCTTTGGTCTGCCCTGTTTCCTGATTTCAGTAATTAACTTTCCTGAAACCGAGTCTAAGAAATCTTGTTCGCGGTCTTGTGAGTTTGCTAAAAAGGTGATTACAAAACACAGGCAAAAAAGCAATCGTTTTTTTATCATGGCAAGGGTATATAAATCATTGTTTCAGTTCAATACATCATCTGATTTGTTGTTTCAGATGCATTTCAAAATACAATAAAATAAAGTAGGGCTTACAGCGCAAAGGGTTTTGCTCACTTTCTCTGCTTGTTAATGAAAGTAATCTAAATAAAGAATAGACAGTGAAATGGAAGCGGGAGCTGCTTGAAAGTTTGGCGTAGAAGTGATTGCGACGCAACGATGTTGCTATAGAAACCGAATGACGGTATCAACCTGATAAATAAAAAATGCAGTAGCTGCGAAAAGAAAAAAGAGGCCATCTTAGAGATAAGAAAAAGCCTCTTGTATTTTAAGATGCAGCCGTTATGTTGTTCTATTTTTCCATTTGTTCAATGACTTCTGCGGTTACACCTGTAAAGCTAAATCCGCCATCATGAAAGAGGTTTTGCATCGTAACCATTTTGGTGAGGTCACTAAATAAGGTAACGCAATAGTTTGCACAATCTTCTGCGGTTGCGTTGCCAAGAGGGCTCATTTTTTCGGCAAAAGTGATAAAGCCTTCAAAACCTTTTACACCACTTCCGGCCGTGGTACGGGTAGGGGACTGGCTCACTGTGTTAATGCGGACTTTATTCTTTTTGGCATACTGGTAACCGAAGCTTCTGGTGATGCTTTCAAGTAAAGCTTTTGCATCAGCCATTTCATTGTAGTCAGGAAATACACGCTGCCCGGCAATATAAGTGAGCGCAACAACACTGCCCCATTCACTCAGTGCATCCATTTGATAGGACAGTTGTAATACCCGATGAAAACTGATGGCTGAAATATCAAGAGTCTTGTGTGTGAAATCGTAGTTTAAAGCTGTGTAATGATTGTTTTTGCGCATGTTCATGCTCATGCCTACGCTATGTAAAATAAAGTCAATCTTTCCACCAAAATGCTCCATGCTTTTTGTAAGAAGATTCTTTAAATCATCATTACTTGTCACGTCAGCAGGAATGACAGGGGCATTGCCACACGTTTCTGCAAGCTTGTTTATTTCGCCCATCCTCAATGCAATAGGTGCATTGGTTAACACAATTTGTGCTCCTTCTTCATAACATTTTTCTGCAATCTTCCACGCGATCGATTGATCGTTAAGTGCGCCAAAGATGATACCTTTCTTTCCCTTCAGTAAGTTATAGGCCATTATGAGTTGGTTTTGTTTTTATTACAAGTGGTAAAAATAGAAATTCAATTCCTAATCTGAAAAAAGAATGTAAAATAAAGCCATGTACAAATTGAATGCATAATAAAACCAATGCCCAGAACGCCAACAAAATATAAAATAAGGTTGCCAAAAGTGCGGTCAGAATAGGCTCTTTTCTTTAAAAAGTCGTGAACGAGATAAACGGGAAAGGCAATTATAAGGAGGTACAACAAAACAAACCATTGCCAGTGCGGAACATTCTTCATCAATTTTTTGAATTGTTGATTTGGAGATTTTGCGATTGAAATTGGTGAAATCGAAATTTGGGAAATGCATGAAATCAATAAATTCGAAAAGCTTGAAAATTAGAAATCCTCGTCTAGTTCATTACCATTTCGCGGGCATTTTCTATTGCGGCAGCGGTCGGTTTTTCACCGCTAAGCATTTGTGCGATGGCAGTTATTCTTTCGTCGCGTGATAATAACCTGATGTTGGTTTTTATTGCATCGCCTTTAATTTCTTTGTATACAAAAAAGTGAGCGTCTGCTTTGCCAGCAATTTGGGGTTGATGTGTTATGGTAATTAATTGCCTGCTTGAAGAAAGGTCTTTCATAATGAAGCCAACCTGTTTTGCGGCTTCGCCGGAAATACCAGTATCTATTTCATCAAATATCAAAGTTGGCAGATCTATCGATTGTGCCACCAGCGATTTAATACATAACATTAAACGGCTTAGTTCACCTCCGCTTGCCACTTTTCGAATTGGTTCGAACCGGTTGCTTTTGTTTGCATCAAATAGGAACTCTATTTCATCTGTTCCATAAAGATTTAATGGAGCTTGATTAACCTGTATCTTAAGTCTCGCATTTGGCATTCCAACCTGGTGCAGCAAAGCATTTACTTTTTGTTCGAGTGCTGGTATTTCTTTTTTTCGCCGGGCGGATATTGTCTTTGCGGCGTCTTCTGCTTTTTGTAATAAAACCTTTACTTCATTTTCTTTTGATGATATGGTTTCATCAATATTTAATACTGCTTCCAGTTTTTCTGAAAGGTCGTTTCTAATAGCGATCAATTCATTGGTGGTTTGTACGCCATGCTTTTTTAGCATTTTGTAGCCGGCAGACAATCTCTCGTTTACCTGGTCAATTCTTTGTTGGTCGAAGCTTACATGATCGTTTAAAGTTTCTACTTCATCAGCAATGTCCTGTAGCTCAATTTGTGCACTTTGAAGCCTTTTGACCAATTCAGGTAAATTCTTATGATAAGTTGAAAATGCGCTTAACTGGTTTGCTAGTATTTTTAACTGCGGCACAATCGGTTGCTCGCTTTCTTTTAATTCAAAATATACTTTTGTCAAAGCAGTTTTAATCCCTTCTGCATTTGTTAGTAGTTGAAGTTCATTTTCAAGCGTCTCCAACTCATTTTCCGCCAGCTCTAACTGATCAAGCTCATTAAAAATATACTGGTGATAATCGAACTCTTTCTGAAAAGTCTCTTTTTGTTTTTGCAGTTGTTCGAGTTCATGTTTTTGTTTGTGCCAATTGCGGAAGTTTTTCTGAAAAGCAGATAATTGCTCGAAGTTATTTGCCAGGCCATCTAATACCTGTCTCTGAAAATCGCTGTCACCTAACTCCAGTGTATCAAACTGTTGATGTAGATCAACTAGTGAGGAAGCAAGTTCTTTCAGTTGCTGAACTGTTGCTGGTGTATCATTTATAAAACCTCGTGACTTTCCGCTTGCAGAAATTTCCCTTCTTATTACCAGTTCATCTTCAAAATCAAATTCATTTTCAGTCAAAAATTTCTCAACTGCTTTTTTATTGTCAACCGAAAAAAAGCCTTCAACAAAGCACTTCTTATCCCGGTTTTGTAATGATGAAGTATCTGCTCTTTCACCTAAAATGAGGCTCAGCGCTCCCATTAAGATACTTTTTCCTGCACCTGTCTCACCGGTAATTACATTAAGGGTATTGGAGAAATCAATGTCAATTTCATCGATGATAGCGTAATTCTGGATGTGCAACTTGCGTAACATTCGGTAAAGATACTTGTGATCTTGAATTGGAAAACGGAATTGTTATGCCTGTGGAAAAACGGGGTTTATCAAAAACTGTGGGGGGGATTTTGATGATATAATGCAATAACTTTAATTGTCATGGATGCCATCTTACTTCAACCTCCTCCACGAACTATCCTGGAAGTTTACAGGAATCTTCCTAAAGGAACCCGGTGCGAAGTAATAATAATACGTTAGTGATGTCTCCCGGGGCCTTTGATACTCATCAAAAAGTTTTAGGTAAAGTTTTCACGAAACTGTTAGCGTTCGTCGAAGACAATGCTATGGGAGAATTAAGAATAGCTCCGTATGTTGTTTATTTTGACAAAGAAAATATTCTTCAACCTGATATTCTTCCGATCTTAAATGAAAACGCCAGTAAAATTGAAGAGCGCGCTTTTTTGGAACTCCTGATTTAATTATCGAGGTGCTTTCATCTTCTAATGCTGGCTATGATAAAAAGGAAAAAAAGGATTTATACGAGAAGTTTGGAGTAAGCGAATATTAAATAATAGAACCTTTTGAAAAGCTTGTAATGGGGTATACTTTGCTAAATAATAAATTTGTGCCCTTAGAATCAAAAATTGGAACATTGGAATCGAAAAGTTTTGGATTTCAAATTCGTTTCTAAAAGATTTTACTCCCCCTTACATCTCGCAATTCCTGACTTTGCCCTTTGATCCAACGAATCTTTATATTCATGATCACCCATCTCAAGACATTCTTTGTAAGCAGCAATTGCAAGCGATTTTTGATTCCTGTTTTCGTAGATATTTCCCATTTGTAAAGCAGCACGGGCAGCATAATATTCCGGCCGGGTTTTCCCTAATTTTATCGCCGACTGGTAATATTTAATAGCTTCATCATCTCTTCCCATATCATCATAAATACGGGCAAGCCTATAAGTATATTCAAGCGCCTCTTCAGGTTTTGGAAAATCATCGATTGTTTTATTCTGCAATAGAGCCAGTGCTTCTTTTTGATAACCACCATCATTTAATATCCTTGCCTTCAACAAAATTTGGTTTGGCCAAATCCCCTGCCTTGCATCGCGATAGGCTTTTTTATCAGCATCACTTTCCGTGTTGCCGTTTTTTATTGTAAACTGCCTGTATTTTTCCGCCTCAGCTTTATCTCCCTTTAAGTAGTAAGCCCAACTCATTTTTTCTGACACATCTTTTACATAAAACTTCCCTTTGAATTTCTGCAGAAATTGACCCAGGTATTCAATTGCATCATCTAATTGAAGTTTGTGAAGTTTTACAAAACCCATCTCAAAATCCCATGCTGCGGTTTGCATGTATTCGGGCGATGTATTGCGAGCCTCGATGATTTTTGCCGCGTAATCATTTTGTTTACTATTGATGGCAAGGTTAGCAGCCAGGTAAGTAAATAGATGATTATTAACCAAATCAAGTTTCTTTGCCTGGATCAATTTAAAGACTTCGCCAGGTTTGTTCTCTACGTAAAACATTAGGTAACAATAATAAAAAATCGCTTCGTTGCTTAGCAGTTTTGCATAAGGATCATTACTGTTAATAAAACTTCGCATCACCTGCATCCCTTCACTAATGTTGCCCTTCATTCCAAATAAACTTGTTATCCATTTATAGCCTGGTGGCACAGTTCCAATCACCACCTCAATTGGTCCTGATATCATGTTATTAGGTTGGAACGAGGGATACTTTTCTGCGTTGTCTTTGATTAACGAGTTCGCCTTTTTAAAATCCCATCCAGCACCATACCGCTCTCCGAATTTTATTTTTATTGCTGCCCGTTGCAAATATGTCAGGGCTTTACTGTACCTATAAAAAGGAGTTTTTGAAGGGCCGGAGTCAAACGCTTCAATTCTTTTGTCAAAGTTGTCTTTTCGGGCAGCGTATTCAGTAGGATCTTCATTAAAAAACAACGTAAAAAAGTCAATGTAACCATCCAGCAATTCTGGTATTAAGTTGTTTGGGTTTTGTTGTCTTTCCTTTGCAATTAACTCTTTTCCGGTCGTTAACTTCAGTTTTATTATCTCACTATACGCTTCTTTGCAGGTAGGGTTAAAATCATAGACTTTTTGACTAAAAGACGTAGCAGAGATTAAACAAATTGTAATTGTAATTAACAGGTTCTTCATCGCTGTAAAGATATGTGATAAACAAGGTGCATTAAAAAAGGGCACCTTTAGGATGCCCTTTTAACAATATTATTAATCGACCTTATTTGGTTTCTACGTTGTGATGTAGTTCTTCATCAACTAAAATTCTACCGCAGTTTTCACATACGATAATCTTTTTGTGTTGCTTTATTTCACTTTGTTTTTGGGGTGGAATTGCGTTGAAACAGCCTCCACAAGAGTCTCTCATCACAGGAACAACAGCTAAACCATTTCGGTAGTTATTGCGAATACGATCATAAGAAAAAAGCAGTCTCTCATCAAGCGCTACACGTGCCTCGCGGCTAAAGTCTTTAAAGTGATTTTCTTCAATTTCAGTATCTGCTATAATTTTCTGAAGTTCACCTTTTTTATTGTTTAAAACACTGTCTTTGCTGGCAATCTGCTTTTTAGCTATTTCAAGTACTTTAATTTTATCAGCAATTTCTTCGTTAGCGTCTTTTATGTGTTTTTCAGCAAGTTTAACTTCCAGGTGTTGCATCTCCATTTCTTTATTAATGGCTTCAAACTCCCGGTTATTTTTTACATTCTCGCTTTGCTTCTCATATTTTTTGATGAGTGCTTCTGATTCTTTTATTACTTCTTTTTTCTTTTCAATGAAATCAGAAATACCATTTATTTCTTCTTCAATACGGGTTTGGCGTGCATGTAAACCTTGTATTTCGTCTTCAAGATCACTCACCTCCATAGGCAATTCACCCTTCAAAATTCCGATCTCGTCTAATTTAGAGTCAACTTTTTGCAACTTAACCAACGCGGTTAATTTTTCTTCTACAGAAAAGTCTTTTACAGTAGGCATATTTTATTTAAAAAATTTTAGAGTTTGCAGGTAATCAGTAGGAAATTCACTTTTTTGGTACCGGCAGTACAACTTTGTTTAATCATCGTTGCGTCGCATTCCGTTCATCTTTTAGTACCCTGATTTGGCTATGATCAAAAGCGAATTAGTCCAAAGTTCACCAAATTATTACATGAAGTAATTGACCGGATTAGTCTTTACCTCACTTTTTAAGACGGCGAAGGTAGTAAATTTTGAATGTAAAACATCATGCAACAAGTCTATAGTAAATTGCTCGCTTTCCCAATGACCGATATCAGCGATAACTAACTGGCCTTCTGCATCAAAAAATTCGTGGTATTTTGTGTCGCCTGTTATATATACATCTGCTCCGGCTGATAAAGCATGCTTCACCAAAAAGCTACCTGCGCCACCACAAAGAGCAACCTTTTTTACCTCTTTTTTGGTAAAAGGCGTATGGCGAATAACCTGTAAACCAAATTGTTGTTTTACCAGCCTTAAAAACGAAGTTATTTCCATCGGTTGCTCCAACTCACCAATTAACCCGCTTCCAACTTCCTGGAAGTAATTGTTTAAAGCAATGATATCGTACGCAACTTCCTCGTAAGGATGCGCCTCGGCCATTGCCGTTATTAACTTTTCTTTTAAATATGCCGGAAAGATGATTTCAATTTTCTCCTCGTCGTTTTCCTCTCTTTTACCAACCTCGCCGGTATGAGGATTAGTGCCTTCACCGGGGGTAAATGTACTTTTTCCTCTTATATTGAAACTGCACTCGCTGTATTTTCCAATGTTTCCTCCGCCAGCTTTAAAAATGGCTTCCCGCACTTGTTCCGCTTCCGTAACGGGAACGAAGACGATCAATTTCATCAGGTTATTTTGTTTGTGCAATAAAACTTTCCTGTTTTGAAGGCTTAGCTTATCTGCCATTTTACCATTAACTCCTGTAAGCAGGTTGTCGAGATTTGTATGAATGGCATAAACAGCAACATCATTTTTTATGGCAGTTATGATCGCTCTTTCAACATAGTTTTTCCCGGTAATTTTTTTCAACCCGCTAAAGACAATGGGGTGGTGGGCGACTACGAGGTTGCAACCCCTTTGCTTTGCTTCAAGTATAACCTCTTCAGTTGCATCCAATGTACAGATAACACCTGTACAATCAAGGGATGAATCGCCAACTATTAATCCTGCATTGTCATAACTCTCCTGGTAGGAAGAGGGAGCAAGGTCATCAAGTACCTGAAGAATATCTTTAATTTTCACTGTCGTTAATTTAAATAAAAGGCTTTATTATCGTATTGAAAAAGGATGCCAAAAGATTTGCCGATAAAGTGATTGCGACGCAACGATGATGCTATAAAGACAAATGCCGGTATCAAAAAATAACCGAGCATTTGTTCAATGAATATTTATAGCTACATCTAAAAGTCAACATCAACAGGTTTTTCCCGGATAAGCTTTTAGAGCATGCTCAAGGCAATTCATAGCAGCGTCAATGGCGGTAAGATTAAGAACATAAGCGAGCCTTACCTCTTGCTTTCCCAATCCGGGCGTACCATAAAAACCGCTCGCGGGGGCCAGCATTAGCGTTGCTCCATTGTACTCGAAACTTTCTAACAGCCACTGGCAAAACCGGTCACTATCATCTATCGGTAATTTGGCCATGGCATAAAAGGCGCCACCGGGGTTGGGACAGAAAACACCTTCCATAGCATTTAAGCGTTTTACAATTAAATCGCGGCGGCTTCGATATTCTTCTTTGGTAGTATTAAAGTAATCAGAAGGCAGGTCAATGGCAGCTTCACCAGCAATCTGCGCAAAACTTGGGGGGCTTAAACGCGCCTGTGCAAACTTCATCGTTGCATCTAGCACGGCTTTGTTTTTGGTGACAAATGCTCCTATACGTCCACCGCATGCACTGTACCTTTTGCTAATCGTATCCATGATGATTACATTCTCATCTACTCCTTCTAAATGCATGGCGCTCACCTGCTTTTCTTCGTAGGTAAACTCACGATAAGCTTCGTCGGAAAATAGATACAGGTTATGTTTCTTTATCAGTTCTTTCAATTGCTCCATCTCGTTACGGCTATATGAATAACCGGTTGGATTGTTTGGATTGCAGATAACAATAGCTTTTGTTCGCCGGGTAATAACCTTTTCAAAATCTTCGATTGGCGGAAGTGCAAAACCTGTTTCTATTCGTGACGTTATCGGTACCACATGTACACCAGCTTCCACAGCAAAGCCATTGTAGTTTGCATAAAAGGGCTCAGGAATAATTACCTCATCACCAGCATCGAGGCAGGTCATAAAACCAAACAAAATGGCTTCACTGCCTCCGGTAGTTATAATGATCTGGTTGTAATCGACATCAATTCCAACCGAAGCATAGTATTGAACTAATTTTCTGCGATAGCTTTCGTTGCCAGCACTATGGCTATATTCTAAAATTGAAAAGTTGCTGTTTCTCACCGCATCCAATACCATTTTCGGAGTTTCGATATCAGGCTGACCTATATTAAGATGGTAGACTCTAATACCTTTTTTCTTTGCTGCTTCAGCAAAAGGAACCAGTTTTCTTATTGGGGAAGCGGGCATTGATTGACCACGCTGACTAATAGTTAACATCGCGCAAAGATAATAGAGGTATGTAGGATAGTTATGGTCAACAATAAAAAAGCCACCAAATTGGCGGCTTTTAGAAAATTTGTATTAAAAAGTTATTTTCCTGTTTTCGCGGTTGCTTTTGCGTCAACTACTTCTCCGTCTATCGTTAAAATAATTGGATCAGCAGCTTTCGCAACTCTAACTGTAACTTTTTTGGTGAAACTACCAATCGTAGCTGCATTGTAAGTGACTGTTATTTTATTTGTAGCTCCTTTTGCAACTACTCCTTTTGGATATTCAGGCGTAGTACATCCGCACTCAGCTGTTGCACTTTCAATAATTACCGGAGTGTTTGAGGTATTGGTAAAAGTAAACGTGTATGTTGCAGGAACATTTTGTTTTATTTTACCAAAACTATGTTTAACTTCTTTGAACTTAATTGGTGCTTTGGCTTGTGCAAAAACAGTTGCAATACTTAATACTGCGATAACCAGGAATATTATTTTTTTCATGTTTTGAGGATATTAAAAAGGTTGTCGATTTTATTCAAACAACCTTTCTGGTTTAATTATATTTTTATTTGCCGGCGTTTTTCAATTTTTGAACTCCTGTATTTGCAGGAGCCGGAGTTTCAGCGACTTTGTAACCAGTACCGTGAAACTTGATTTGCTTTGTTAATCCATTGCTGAAGAAAATATCTACATATTTTTCAAATGGGCCTTCAGTGTATCCGCTAAAGCCTAAAGTAACTTTGAAAGTTTCACCAGGAGCATAAGCTTTACCTTGTTCAAATTTAGGAGTTGTACATCCGCACGCTACCTTCACATTTTCAACCTTTACTGGCTCTGTACCTATGTTTTTGATGGCAACATCAAACTCAACTGGTTTACCGTATGGGATTTTTCCAAAATCATGATTTTCTTCTTTAAATTCCAGAACTTTGGAGATGTCTGCCTTAGGTGTAGTTTGAGTAGTGCTTGCAGTTGACGAAACAGCTGGCGTTTGTGCATTTACAAGAGCAGCAACAAATAAACTGGTAAGAACAAGAGTAATTTTTTTCATTTGAAAAATCATTTTTAAGATTGTAAAGTTATTGCTTTGGTAAGAAATAATAGTGCCGGTTTCTTACCCTTACTGTTTTTAAGATTTTATTAATTGTGTCTGTTGATATTTAGAAACGCAATTCTGACCTGTAAATTATATAGAAGTTTAATAAGTTGTATTTTTTAACACAAATAAGTTTGCACCGCCATTATTTATAAGTTTGCATATGGAGAATCAGCATTTCAATACGGAGGTTGGTGAGGAGGTGATGTCGTATGACAGGTTTAGGCAGGAGGTTTTACAGGATTACAAGATTGCGATGGAAAGCCGGGAAGCGAGCTTACTCGGCAGAAGAGAAGTGCTGACAGGTAAGGCAAAATTTGGAATTTTTGGCGATGGAAAAGAGGTGGCACAAATTGCCATGGCTAAGTTTTTTAAAAATGGTGATTTTCGCTCTGGATATTATCGTGACCAGACTTTTATGTTTTCGACAGGTCTTGCAAATGTTCAGCAATTTTTTGCTCAATTGTATTCTGACCCTGATATTAACAACGATCCCTTTAGTGCGGGTCGTCAAATGAATTCTCACTTTGCTACCAGATTTGTTGATGATGATGGTAATTGGCTTGACCTGGCCAACCTTAAAAATATTTCTGCTGATATAGCACCTACAGCCGGGCAAATGCCACGTGCATTAGGCTTGGCGCTGGCTTCAAAAGCATTTAGAAACCTGGGTGACACAAAAGAGCTAATCAATCTTAGCAACAACGGCAACGAAATTTGCTTTTGCACTATCGGCGATGCAAGTACTTCTGAAGGTCATTTTTGGGAAACGGTAAATGCCGCAAGCGTAATGCAGGTGCCATTAGCCATTTTTGTATGGGATGATGGATATGGCATTTCCGTGCCTAAAAAGTACCAAACTACAAAGGGTTCGATTTCTGAAGCATTGTCCGGGTTTCAAAAAAACCAACTCACCAATGGAATTAATATCTATAAAGTAAACGGCTGGGATTATGCAGGGATGTGCGAAGTTTTTGAAGCAGCTTTAGATGAAATGCGTGAAACGCATACGCCTGCACTTTTTCATGTTGAGGAGATCACTCAACCGCAAGGACACTCTACCAGTGGAAGTCATGAGCGGTACAAAAGCCACGAAAGACTGCAATGGGAAAAGGAGTGGGATTGTATCAAAAAATTCAGGGAATGGATTATTGCCAATGGTCTTGCCGCAGAAGAGGAGCTATCTGATATAGAATCTGCTGCCAAAGAATACGTCAGGACAAGCAAGGCAAAAGCGTGGGATGGTTTTGTTGCGCCAATAAAAAAACAGGTTACCAAAGTAGTGCAGCTAATTACCGCCGTAGCCAGGCAAAATACAGCAAGATCAGAGGAGATTAAAAAACTAATAACCGAACTTCAAACAAATCGCGAGCCGCTTCGTCGTGACATAATGAAGACGTTAAGCACGGCATTGCAAATACTTCCCGCAGCAAAGGAAATAAGGAATTATTACAAGGAATTGAAGAAGGAAAATAAACTTTTATTCAATACGCATTTGTATAATGAAGGATCAAAATCTGCCTTAACGGTATCGGAGGTAAAAGCTACATATGCCGAAGATGCGCGAATAGTAAATGGATACGAAATCCTCAATAAATACTTCGATCTTTTATTTTCATCAAACAAAAAAGTGCTTGCTTTTGGTGAAGATGTTGGAAAAATCGGGGACGTAAACCAGGGGTTTTCGGGGCTTCAGGAGAAACATGGTTCCCATCGCATTTTCGATACTGGTATTCGCGAACTTTCGATAATTGGGCAAGGATTGGGAATGGCTTTACGTGGCCTTCGCCCTATAGCTGAAATACAATATCTGGATTACCTGTTGTATGGTTTGCAGCCGTTGGCGGATGACGTAGCAACAACACATTACAGAACAAAAGGCCTTCAGAGTTGCCCGCTCATTGTGCGCACCCGCGGTCACCGACTAGAGGGCATTTGGCACAGTGGATCTCCGATGGGGATGATCATAAATGCATTAAGAGGAATATTTATTTGCGTTCCAAGAAACATGGTTCAGGCCGCAGGTATGTACAATACTTTGCTTGACGCAAACGACCCCGGGCTGATGATTGAAAGTTTAAATGGTTATCGTCTAAAAGAAAAATTACCTTCTAATTTACTTGATTTCAGGGTGCCTCTCGGTATGCCTGAAATTCTTCGTGACGGAGAAGATGTAACGCTTGTTTCTTATGGCTCTACATTACGAATAGTAAACGAAGCAGCTAACACATTGCAAAGGCTGGGCGTAAGTTGCGAGATCATAGATGTACAAACTCTGGTGCCTTTCGATCGTCCACTTACAATTTTAGCTTCCCTCAAAAAGACTAATCGAATTGTCTTTATTGATGAAGATGTTCCCGGCGGCGCTTCTGCATACATGTACAACAGGGTGTTGGAAGAACAAAATGGTTATCGGTACTTAGATGTGGCAGCAAGAACAATTACATCACAAGCGCATCGTCCCTCGTATGGAAGCGATGGAGATTATTTTAGTAAGCCAAATGTGGAAGATATTGTTGAGGTGATTCAGGAAATGATGGCGGAGTAGATTTGGAAGCAATCTTTCAATCTTATTGCGGCAATTGTTGCGACGCTCCGTTTATCAGTACATCATTATTCGGCTTGTTCTGGCAATACTAAAGCAACTTCCTGAATGTTAAGTCCAATACTGATTTACATATTTAGCGCAAAAATGAAGGTTGAGGTTTTAGTTTAGCCTACTTTGTTATTGTTCACAAATACGTTTCAGTATTTCCAGTGCTTTTGGAAAAGTATTTCTTAAGTGTTGCTCAAAATCTTCCGTGCTTCCCATTTCAACAACCAGTTCAGTTACGCCGTTTTTTTCTTCCAGGTAATAATTCTCGGTTGCTTCGTCCCAATCTTTAGGTTCGTCAACCCCGTTCTTTATTTCGCCCAGGTGTCGGAAGCTCATTTGCTTGTTGGGTATTTTCCTCTCAATAACGCTAAACATTCCCTCACCACTCGGTGTAAGGAACACGATCCTACTTCCTTCATTCCAATCGCTTTCAGCATAAGAACCTTCTGTGAAAGGTGCTGTCCACTGTCTGTAGGTGGAGTCAGTCCAAAGTGTTTCCCAAACTTTCTCTTTCGTAGCATTAATGTTTATCGACAATTTTATCCTTGACATAATATCTCGTTTAAAAGCTAGTTGGAAAAAACGATTTGAATTTATATGCAAGATACAATCCACCACCGTTTTTGAAAGGGGATAATAGCGGCAATTAGGGATGCTGATTGTGACAACGGTAAATAAAAACAAACAAAAAACCGGGCTTATAAAGCCCGGCCTTTTTGTTTATTTAACCTGTGTTTTTTTATTGAACAATTATCTTTTTTGTCCAACTTCCTTTTTCATCTGTAACAGTTAACAAATACATTCCTTTTGAATGCACTCCTGGCAATGACACATTCATCAGGTGCGTACCAGCCTGTGAAATGGTAACAGGTATTACACGCCCTTCAGAATTTAATAACCTTACACTTGGTTTGCCTTTTATCTCGCCTTCAACTTTAATGGAATTTCCGGTTAAAGGATTTGGGTAAACCTTTATTTCTTCAGGGGCATAAGTAACCCGAAGACTTGGGGCGCGGCAACCTGTATTTACCAGAACTGACACAACATTAGTATAAGCAATCGCAGCACAAGTTGTACTTTTCACCTTAAGACGATAGTACATGTTAGCCGATCCGCCCGCAGGTTGGTAGCTTGCAGCTGTAGCTCCGCTAATGTCGCTAAATGTTCCGGTCATGCTTGTTGCACTTTGCCATTGATAAGTAACTGTTCCGTCTGTATAATGGCAATTAGTCATCAACTTAATTTTCTCAGGAGCCTGACCAATACAAACCGTTTGTGTTGGGGTGCCAATTATACCTGGCTCAATAGCAGGGTAAACGAAGATCTCTACCTGGTTACTGTAACCGACATTTCCGCAATCATCATATACTTTCCTACGGTAAGTTGTGTTGTCGTTAATTGCACCAGGAGTATAGGATGCAGAAGTAGCCCCTGCAATTGTTTGCCATGTTCCACCCTGCATTACTTCCCATTGGTAGTGAAGATTACTGTTACCACCGCATGCTTCCAGCACGCTCTTAATAGTACCGGGAGCGGTACCTGAACAAGTGATGAAAGGTGCATCGACCAAACCTGCAAGTAGTTTAACGTTAGCAGGCAGGTCGTATATTACTTCATTTGAATAAGCTGTACGGGTAACGCCACCACACATATCAGTTACTGCTCTGCGGAAGTGTGTTCTTCGAGTTAGATTGCCTGGCTGGTAACTTTGCTCATTTGCACCTGAAATATTTGTCCAGCTTCCACCTTCATTCATCATTTGCCATTGATACCTTGGATTTTCGCCGTAGCCAGAAACGCCTGTAACATTTTCAATCGCACCAGGTGTAGAACCTGCACAAACGATGTTTGAAGAACTTATGCCTATTGTACCTGCGTTTAATGCTGCAGTATGATACTCAATTGTGAAAGGATCACTGTATGCGACATCGCCAACAGCATCAGTAACTTTCCTTCTATATTGAGTGCTCTGAGTAATCATTTGTGGCTGGTATGTTGCAGAAGTAGCTCCTGAAATCACCGCCCATGTGCCGGCTGTTATGCCTTTTGTCTCCCATGTATAGGTATAAGGAGGAACACCACCCGTTACCGCCATACTGCCACCATCTATTAAGCCTGGCCTGTTCCCCGGGAATACACATTGTGAACCGCCAAGGTGACAAGGGTCAATTGGTGGTGCATTGTTTAAATAAACCTCAACAACATAAGTATACTTGGTTGCAAGGCAATTGTTATCCGTTACGACCCTTCTGTAATAAGCCGATTGAGTAAGAGAAGGTGGTTGGTAACTAAGAGAATGTTCTGAAGGAATTGTATCCCATGGACCGACAGCAAGATTTGCATTTTCCCAACTTACGTTATAAGAACCTGTACCACCTGAAGGACCGGCAACTGATCTTAGTGGGACAGGTGTTCCACCCCTGCGGATCATTTGTGATGTAGGTTCAATATCTCCTGCTATAAGCGCCGGCCTGATATCGATAACAACCTCGTTTGATGATACACTTCTTTGATTTGTACCGCAGTTTTCAATTGCCAATCTTCTGAATGTGGTTTTTTCAGTTATTGGGTCAGGAATAAAACTGGCACGTACTTGTCCCTCTATATTTTTCCATCCACCAGTTGTTGAGTTCATATACTGCCACTGGTAACCGAGCCCACCACCGTACCCGGTTGGCGAACCCGTGCTGGTAATTTCGGCCGGGGATGAACCGAGACAAGCAACGTTGCTTGTAGCTTTTATGGTACCGCCGGTTAATGGCGAATCAACCATTGTTATCAATTCAGATCCTGAGTATGCAACTGTTCCGGCTGCATCTGTTACCTTTTTTCTAAAATAAGTAGATTGAGTAAGGATCCCTGGCTGATAACGTGACTCTGAAGCCCCTGGAATTGAGGTAAAGTTTACGTTATCGGTGCTTGACTGCCATTCTACTTTATAAGGTGCCAGCCCACCGGTTGGTTCATATGCTGTCATTAATGCAGCAGGAGGGAAGCCTGGAAAAAAGCAGCTTGAACCAATGGTAAATGAACCGGCATTCAGTGGAGAATTGATCACGAATACAGTTGCCACACCAGTATTACCTATATTAAAGCAACGGACATCTTTAGCTGTTCTTCTGAAGTAAGTTGTTTGACTCAACGGACCGGGCGAATAAGTCGCTGAAGTAGCACCTGGAATATCAACGAAAGTGCCTCTTTCGAAAATAGAAGACTGCCATTGGTAAGTAAAGTCTCCGCTACCGCCACTTGCTGCTGTTACTGATGTTAACGCAGCAGGTGTTGCACCGATACTGATTGTTTGTGTCATAGGGCTAATAGTTCCGGCAACCACATCAGGGGTTGTTGCTAAGGTTAGCACATTTGAATACGCCGTGTTACCACAATTGTCATGTGATACGCGACGAAAAGCAGTTGTTTTAAAAAGATTGCTAACAGCATAATCCTTTGCGGTTGCATCCTCTATCGCTGTCCATACGCCGCTAGATTCACTTCTTTCCCAGGTATATGTAATGATGCCTACATCTGCTCCTGCTACCTGGCTACCGGTAACCAAACCGCCTGGCTCTCCCTGGCAAATAGCGCCAGTAGTAGCCGCTGTAATTTTACCACCTTCAGGTGTTATCCTGATAACGGAAGTAATACCGGAAGTGTCTACGCACGAACCGGTTGAAATGTAAACCCGGTAAGCTGCCAGGCTATTCACCGAATAAGTAGAGCCGGTCGCACCTGAAATACTTGTAAAAGGCCCTCCGGCTGTAGTTTGTACCTGCCATTGAAAGGAGTACTCTCTATTTGCAGGCTCAGCGGAAAGCGTAATTGATGAGCCACTACAGAGATTAAGAACTGAGCCATTTGTAATCCTGGCAGTAAAGCCCGCGCATTTCGCTGCTGATCTTTGAGCGCTCACTGTATAACTCAACAGTGAAGAACATAGAAAAGCAAGCATGTAAACCCATTTTTTGGATGTAAACATTGTTTTCATAATTGATATTTAATTTCTGGTAAATAGCAGTTTCATAAGTGATATTTGGAGAATAACACAGATAATTGTCTTTCCGATAAGAATTGGATTTAGAGCCCTTTAAAAAGGCTCAATGGCGGATTTTCCAGGAATAGGTGGAGATTAAAGGGCAATAAAATCAAAGAGAAAATGATTTAGGCCGCAATAGTGTAAGAAGGGATTTACAGCAGGAAAGTTGCTTTCACTTAATCAAAAAATCTAATTTTTAATTCTGGCGAAGGTAGCCAGCAACTCTCTTTTTTGCCGAACCATTTGTACCGGTTCCTGGCAATAATATCATAAACGGAGTTCCGAATAAATGGGGGGATAATAATGAAACAATAAAGCAGTGCCCATGCCCCGGATAGTCGCTTTGCAACCATTAACGCGGCGGTAGATTTTGTATAGATTTTTCCGTTTTCCAACAATATAAAAGAATCAAAGCCGGCATGGTGAAGGTTGTGTTGGTTTAATAAATTTTGTCCGAATGAAGATTGTAATGAAGAAAAACGGAACAAGCTTTTTTTGTCTCTTTTAATAACAAATTGTACGGCATTGTTACAAAGGTTACAGATACCGTCAAACAAAATTACCGGGTGTTGAGTGTTTGCTATTTCAGCCATAAAAAAAGGCCGGATCTTATCCGACCTTGTAAAGTTAAAGGTTATTCTATCTTTATAAAAGCTAACGAAACCAGTGCTGGTATAGTGAAGTTTTTAAGGTTCGGTATGCAACGCAAGAGTCGCCGAAGTTCTCCTGCTACTGCTTTAAAGACACCTATTTCAAATTATGATAAACCTTTTGTACATCCTCATCCTGTTCGAGTCGATCAATTAATTCCAATACTTCTTTAGCCTGCTCTTCAGGCAGCTCAACAGTTGTTGTGGGTATGCGGGTAAGTTCGGATGAAATGGGAGTAATTCCTTTGTCTTCAAGCGCCTTTGTCATGGTACCAAAGTCATCATATTCTGTTCTTAAAACAATGTTCCCTTCTTCATCTTCACCTATCTCCTGCAATCCATGATCTATCAGGTCAAGCTCAAGTTCTTCAAGATCTTGCCCCTCGCTTTTTATTTTAAATTCACCCATCCGATGAAAAGTAAACGCTACTGAACCACTTGTTCCAAGACTTCCTTCACCTTTTCTAAAATGCATTCTAACATTTGCCACAGTACGGGTCGGGTTGTCGGTCGCCGTCTCAACCAGTACCGCAATTCCATGAGGAGCGTAACCTTCATAAATCACTTCCTCATAGTTCGTCATGTCTTTGCCCTGCGCCCTTTTTATTGCAGCTTCCACCCGGTCTTTTGGCATACCAACGCCTTTCGCATTTGCAAAACACCGCCGCAACACAGGGTTAGTTGCGGGGTCAGGACCACCTGCTTTTACTGCAATAGCAATCTCTTTTCCAATACGAGTAAATTGTTTAGCCATGCGGTCCCAGCGGGCGAACATGGTAGACTTACGAACTTCAAATATTCTTCCCATAATTATTGATAATTCATTTTAACAATTTTTTCTTTTGTTGAACCTGCTTTTTTTTCTTTATCCAGCTTTTGTTGTGTCACTCACTTGTACAGCCATTCTTTGTTCAGCAGGACCGTTGTAGTTGAAGAGTGCGACGCAAGAAAAGAATTATTGAAAAACCAAAAGTTGGCTCCAAAAATCCTTTTATAAGATGTGGGCAAATTTAAGAGAACGTAATCAGCCTGCCAACCTAAAAATCGAAAGCCGTTCTGTTGTTTGCAGAACGGCTTTCGGTTCTATTAAAATCAATCTTAGATTCTCTTTTCCAAAGGATTAGTCGGCTCGTGGTCATCTGTAGGTTCTGGCCTTCCCAGTCGGTTGGCAAACACAAAGAAATGAACCAGCGCAAATACTATTGAAATATAAAGCAAAGTTTTGTCTTCGTCGAAACCAACACCATATTGGTGCAACAAGCCGGCAACGATTAATAAAGCAGCTAATACAAGACCCGTGTAACGAGCGACTTTCATACCTTTCCTCGTTGTAGTGCCATTACCTAAATGGCTATTTTTTGCACCATAAGCAAGGTAAATATCCATACCAATGAGCATCCAAACCAAAAGACGAATCCATGTATCCATCGGTAAAAATGCCATCATGAATAAACAGGTGAAAATACCCAGTATAGGCACTAACGGCACCATTGGAGTTTTAAATGATCTTGGTAATTCGGGCATTTTTCTGCGCATCACCCAAATACCTATACACACAAGAATGAATGCAAACAAGGTTCCGATGCTTGTCATCTCGCCAACTACTCTTGCCGGTACAAAGGCGGCAAAAAGGCTTACGAACAGCATAAACAGCAAATTATTCTTTGCCGGTGTCTGAGTTGTAGGATTTACAGTAGAGAAAATTTTAGGGATTAAACCGTCTTTACTCATGCTAAAGAAAACACGACTTTGTCCCATTAACATAACCAATATAACAGAAGAATAACCTGCAAGGATAGCTACAATAATGGCGCGATTTAACCATGGATAATCTGGTTGTATAACACCTGCAGCATCGGGAGTGCCCATCTTATCGATTGCAAGAGCAACCGGCGCGATACCATCTTTGCCGGCAAAAGTTGAATAGTTTGTTACCCCGGTCATCACGTGAGCAAACAATATATATAGTACTGTACAAATTGCGAGTGAACCTAGTATGCCCCATGGCATGTCCTTCTTTGGGTTTTTAGCTTCCTGTGCGGCGGTACTTACGGCATCGAAACCGATATAAGCAAAGAAAACTATTGCAGCGGACCTTATGATTCCACTAAAACCAAACTCACCGAACTTGCCGGTGTTATCAGGTATGTAAGGATTGTAGTTGTCATTATTGATGTATTTCCAACCTAAAAATATAAACACCATTACCACTGCTACTTTTAATGCAACAATAATTGCGTTAACCAGTGCACTTTCTTTAGTGCCTTTTATTAGTAGTAAACTCATTAAGACGATAATAAAAACAGCAGGAAGATTAATGATGCCGCCATCCCAGGGGCCGAGAGTAAGTGAGACAGGCAGATGAACATCAAAACCCTCTAAAAACTTTATAAGATACCTGCTCCAGCTAATGCCAACAGTTGCTGCGCCTACTGCATACTCCAAAACAAGGTCCCACCCGATGATCCAGGCAATAAACTCGCCCATTGTTGCATAAGAATATGTATAGGCACTTCCGGCAACAGGTATCATTGATGCAAATTCTGCATAACAAAGACCGGCGAACAAACAGCCAAAAGCGGCCACAACAAAAGAGATAGTAATAGCGGGGCCTGCGTGGTTGGCAGCAGCCATACCTGTAATTGAAAATAATCCCGCACCAATGATTGCTCCTATTCCTAATGCAACAAGTCCGCCTGCACCTAACGTTCGTTTAAGGGTGTGAGTACCTGTTTCCTGCGCTTCATTTAGTAACGCATTCATTGGTTTTCTTACAAATAAACTCATAAAATGGTTTTTGTTATAGGTTTTATTAGCTGGAAAAATAGCGATTTATTTAAAAGCAGCTTGAAATTTTTAGAGTTAACCGTTGATTAGGAATTGCAAAATATATAAGCTTGCGATACTGGTACTTTCCGGCATTTATAAAAATCAGGTTTCTTCGAACCTTGCCGGCTTTTATTTGTCAATTAGTGTTTTGCATTTAAGCCTGTTTCTGTTTAAGTCTTATATTGCACCACTAACAAATTGTCGTTTTAATGGATAATGCGGTACCGAGACCAAAAAATAGACTTACGGTTTACATTCTCATTGCAATGGCATTAGGTATTGTTACAGGCTATCTCATTAACCAGTATTCTTCGGAAGATACAAGAGCTGTTTTTTCTACCAACATAAAGCTGCTTACCACTATTTTTCTTCGTCTTGTGCAAATGATTATTGCACCATTGGTTTTCTCAACCCTGGTAGTAGGTATTGCTAAACTAGGTGATTTAAAAACAGTTGGAAGGGTAGGAGCTAAATCTCTCTTATGGTTTGTGACCGCATCACTGGTTTCTCTTATATTAGGGATGGTTCTCGTTAACTTTTTTAAACCAGGTGAAGGCATTCATCTTGGCGTAAAAACTTCAGATGCAGCAAAAGATCTTATTGGAAAAACAACGGGCTTTTCACTTCAGAACTTCGTAGAACATGTTGTTCCAAAAAGTGTCTTTGAAGCAATGGCGGGAAATGAAATTTTGCAATTAGTAGTCTTTAGTATTTTCTTTGGTGTTGCTACTGCCGCGCTAGGTGATTTTGGCAAAATTGTAATTAGGGGTTTGGACGCCGTTGCCCACGTGATTCTAAAAATGGTTACCTACGTAATGAACTTTGCTCCCCTGGGGGTATTTGGAGCAATATCAGCAGTAATTGCCACCAACGGATTAGAAATTTTCAGGTTTTACGGTCTTTATTTTAGCCAATTTATTTTGGGCATCGTCTTATTGTGGGCTGTACTGCTGACAGTTGGCTTTATAGTGTTGGGTAGAAGGTTGCCTATACTTTTAAGGCGCATCTCCAGTCCGTTATTAATTGCCTTTAGTACGACCAGTAGCGAAGCAGTATTTCCAAAACTGACCGAAGAACTTGAACGGTTTGGGTGTAAAGACAAAATTGTTGCTTTTGTGCTTCCGCTTGGGTATTCTTTTAACCTTGATGGAAGTATGATGTATATGACATTTGCAAGTGTTGCCATTGCCCAGGCTTATGGTGTTCATCTTGATTTTGGCACACAAATTACAATGTTACTGGTGCTTATGCTTACCAGCAAGGGTATCGCCGGTGTGCCAAGAGCATCATTGGTTGTGGTTACGGCAACGTTGGCCATGTTTAAAATACCAGCGGAAGGGATTGCCTTAATATTGCCTATTGATCATTTTTGCGATATGTTTCGCACTGGTACAAATGTTTTAGGAAACACATTGGCTACGACTGTTGTTAGCAAATGGGAAAATTCTTTAGAAAACACTTAATCTGATTACATGGATAAAGGTCTGGTTCAACAATTTATTGAATGGATAATACATAACGGCGGACTATATGTCCTGCTACTGGTAATTTTTGCCGAAACCGGTTTATTTGTTGGTTTTTTTCTTCCCGGTGATTCTTTGCTTTTTGCTGCCGGCATTTATGTGCAGGATCTGTCTGCTGCTTTCTATGGGGTGCATTTTAGTGTCATTATTTTACTGGTGATCATTGCTTCGGTGGTGGGAAATTCAGTCGGCTATTGGTTTGGCTACAAGTATGGATCACAGCTTTTTGAAAAGAAAGACTCTTTGTTGTTTAAAAAGAAGTATTTGTACAAGGCGCATGACTTTTATGAAAAATATGGCAAGGCCACTATTTTCATGGCGAAGTTTCTTCCCATAATTCGAACTTTTGCACCGATCGTGGCGGGGATTGTAAAAATGGAAAAACCTGCCTTTACCTTATTTAATATTCTAGGCAGCACCGCATGGGTACTGTCGATGATGCTTGGCGGACATTACCTGCAGCAATGGGTAGAAAACGAGTTTCACTTCAGTCTAAAAGACCATATAGAAGCAATAGCAATTGTGATCATTTTAATAACAACATTGCCGGTTTTGTTTAAACTGTTTTTCGGAAAAAAGGATCCGGGAATTAAGGCGTCGGAAGAGTTGATAAAAGACATGGGTAAAGACAAAAAATTGTTATGATCCAAAACCACAAAGTTCAGCAAGGTATATTTTCAATTCCGGTTCTTGTTGCTGCTTTAGGTTACTTTGTTGACATATATGACCTGCTCTTATTTGGAATCATCCGTAAAACAAGTTTACGGTCACTTGGATTGTCAGAAGAAATGGTACTAACCAGTGGCGAGTTTATCATCAGCATACAAATGGTTGGGTTATTACTTGGCGGAATCCTTTGGGGAGTTATGGGTGATAAAAAGGGGCGATTAAGCGTTTTGTTCGGATCAATCATTTTATACTCACTGGCCAACATTGCAAATGGCATGGTTCATACGGTGAACCAGTATGCCTTGCTTAGGTTTATCGCAGGTGTGGGCCTTGCCGGAGAGTTAGGTGCAGGTATAACACTCGTCTCAGAATTGTTGCCGAAAGAAAAGCGGGGTCTCGGTACATCGATGGTTGCCGGCTTTGGACTCACTGGCGCTGTGGTTGCTTATTTTATTTCTAAAGAGTTTGACTGGCGTGTCTGTTATTACATCGGTGGTGGCATGGGATTGCTCTTGCTGCTATTACGGATCAGTGTTTTTGAAAGCAGTATGTTCAACCAGGTAAAGGAAATGAATGTTAGCCGCGGCAATTTCTTCATGTTCTTTACCAATAAGGAGAGATTTTTCAAATATATAAAATGTATTCTCATTGGTTTGCCTACCTGGTACGTCATCGGAATAATGGTAACATTTTCGGACCAGTTTGGAAAAAATATGGGAATTGTTGAACCTATTGATCCTGGCCGCGCCATCATGTTTGCCTACGTTGGTATTTCGCTTGGCGATATTGCAATTGGGTTTGTAAGCCAGGCCCTCAAAAGCCGCAAAAAAGCGCTGTTTATCTTTTACATCCTCACAATGATTTGCATGGCGCTTTTCTTTTTACAAAACGGATCATCAGCCCTGGTGATGTATTTAATTTGTGCCGCGCTCGGTTTCTCTACCGGTTTTTGGGCGATTTTTGTTACAATGGCTGCTGAGCAATTTGGCACTAATCTTAGGGCTACAGCCGCCACCACGGTGCCCAATATGGTTAGAGGTGCCTTGCCATTAATGATACTTTTATTTAAATCATTGCGCGAGTCAACAGGGTTTATTACCGGGGGAATTATAACTGCAGTTATTATTATGGTCATAACCCTGATTGCAGCTTACTATACCAAAGAAACTTTTGGAAAAGATTTGATGTACGTGGAGTAATGTTATTATTATGTTGTTGTCACCATTTCATCTGTCTTCATCATTGTTGCGACGCTCCGTTCAACTGTACATCAGAGATGTGACTTTTTCGAACGAGATTGACAAATTCGCTAAATTTTAAGCGAAATTGTTCCTCCTATCAATCCACCCTTTTCGCTCTTAAAAAGCTCAACAAAAGTTACAAGTACAAGTGAGTGACACAACGATGTTGAAGAAAGATATGAGGATTGTTCCCATAATAACTGTGATTTGTGGATAGGATGAGTAACCGGGCTTTTGAAGACACTTTTATCTGCCATACTGTGGTGAAAAATCATCGTGATTAAACTCAGTAATTTAACAATCGAAGAATCGAGCAATCAAACCTGCAGGCATCCAACAAAGCTTACCTTCGCCCGATGAAATTTTTGATCATCCGTTTTTCATCTATCGGAGATATGGTACTTACGACTCCGGTCATTCGTTGCCTCAAACAACAGGTTTTAGATGCAGAGGTTCACTACCTCACCAAAAGTAGTTTTAGGGGAATAATCGAAAGCAATCCGTACGTTGATAAGGTGCATCTTTTGGAAAGCGATTTTGATCATCTCCTTACAGTTTTGCAGCAGGAAAAATTTGATTACATCATCGACTTGCACCATAACCTTCGTACACTCAAAGTCAAAAAGGCTTTGAAAGAAGTGCCTGCTTTTTCATTTAATAAACTCAATATTAAAAAATGGTTGCTCACTGCTTTTAAGAT
>JAOQAJ010000078.1 GCA_025963675.1 Segetibacter sp. | reverse complement strand
AAAGCGCCTTTTATTTTTATCCTTCGCCATGTCCTGGTAAGCCTCCATCATCAATCGCTCCGACTCTATATAGTTTTCTACGCCGGCTGCTTGCTTTCCAAGTTTGCGGCCTGTTTGGTAGATGTATAGATCGAGGTAAGTATTCTCTTCAAAATCTGCAGAAGACTGATATGACCGGTACAATAAATTATTTACGACAGTAGGCTCTTCAATTAACGCCCTTTTTATATCATCTTCATACCGGTCTAATTCAAATGAACTTTCCTTTAGGTAATCGTTCATCTTGCCCAATGAAAAATGTGCAAGGTTCATTTGCGCTTTTTGAAACCTGAACATTTCATCCTGCCATATCTCCGGGTTTAGCTCGAGTGCTACCGCGTCCGTGTTACGCATCGCATAATAGAATGAGTCGCTTAAATGAAATACCATTTTACTGCTGACATGCATGGTACCAAAGAGGTAGGAGGGCTTTTTTAAACCGTTTCCTGTAATTTCCCAAAACAGGCTTGGATACTTCTTTACAACTGGACGTTTTTGAGCGTCGGCGGCCGAAAAAAAAAGCAGAAATATTAAAAAAGGGGAAAGTAAAAATCTTCTCATCAAAGTCTTAAATAGAAAACGTAAGTTATCAAATAAATACGGAAAAAAAGTTTAATAAGATCGGAAAAAGAAAATTTAAGAATAATTATTATCCATTACAATACATGCTAAAAACTAAAATTTTGAAGGAATTATACCGACTGGACCAAGCGTCGCCGAAAAGTAAAAATTAAATAGTAAAAACCTTTTACCTTACCTTTAGCTACCTTTAAAAACATACTATGCTTACAGTAGCGTTAACGGCCGCAGCTTGTATGTAACGGTTGAAAATCAAAGAATCAATAGCAGATGAAATTATCTCAATTTGTATTTGACCTGCCACTAAATCTGATTGCCCAACATCCCACAAAAAAAAGAGAAGACAGCCGTATGATGGTTGTCCATAGAAAAACGGGACAGATTGAAAACAAAACCTTTAGGGATATACTTGAGTATTTTGACGATAAAGATGCTTTTGTAGTAAACAATACAAAAGTGTTTCCTGCAAGAATGTACGGGCGCAAGGAAAAAACGGGAGCAAAAATCGAGGTCTTCCTGCTGCGGGAATTGAATAAACCAAACCGGCTGTGGGATGTGATAGTAGAACCTGCAAGAAAAATTCGTGTCGGAAACAAATTATATTTCGGAGACTCAGATGAACTGATAGCCGAAGTAATCGACAATACCACCAGCCGCGGGCGTACTATTCGCTTTCTTTGGGAAGGAACGGAAGAGGAATTTAAAGCACAATTAGAGGCATTGGGTGAAACACCGCTGCCACGATACATCAAACGGCAGCCAGACGAAGAAGACCGGGAGAGATATCAAACAGTTTACGCCAAGTACGAAGGCGCTGTTGCTGCGCCAACTGCAGGGCTCCACTTTAGCAAAGAACTAATCAAGCGTTGTGAAATCAAAGGAATTCGTTTTGCCGAGGTTACGCTTCATACCGGCCTGGGCACTTTCCGTCCCATAGAAGTGGAGGATCTGAGCAAGCATAGAATGGATGCAGAGTATTATAATGTAGATGAAGCGGCATGCAAAATCGTTAATAAATCGAAAGAAACAGGACATCGTGTTTGTGCAATAGGTACGACCACAATGCGTGCACTTGAAACTAGTTTTACGGCACAAAAACTATTAAAACCGGGCGAAGGGTGGACAAGCACTTTTATACATCCGCCGTACGATTTCAATGTCGCCGACAGCCTGGTTACCAACTTCAATCTCCCGAAGTCAAGCCTCCTTATAATGACTTGTGCATTTGCCGGTTATGAACTTGCAATGGAAGCGTATAAAAAGGCCATTAAAGAAAAATATCGGTTTTTTAGCTACGGTGATGCTATGCTGATTTTATAGAAGATTGATCAATTTATTTAAAGAGCTTCAACAATGGAGCTCTTTTTTATTTTGATTTTTTTGTACCCGGCACTTGAATAACTATTAGACATCGTTGCGTCGCACACTTGTACATTTGTCACCGACCGCTGCAATAATAAAAATACCGCGACATGAATGACGTATTAGGCCAGGCTTTGTCAGACTTCTATACAAAGCAGTCTTATAACAAGCTTTGGATTCATAATAAGTATGGCAAAAAGGAAGAAATGCCTATAGCTACTTATTTTAGGGACGTAGCAGAGATGCCGGACCTCGAATTGATAGCATTACAAAACTGCACGGGCAGAGTACTAGACATAGGTGCAGGTGCCGGCAGTCACGCATTAGAATTACAAGAAAAAGGCATAGATGTAACAGCGCTTGAAATATCAAAAAAAGCTGCGGAAGTAATGAAGTCGCGGGGAGTTGAAAAGATTATACAGGCAGATATTTTTTCGTTTGAAAAAGAAAAATTTAATACTTTGCTTTTGTTAATGAATGGAATTGGATTAACAGGAAACACTAGTGGTCTAAAGTCTTTTCTACAACACGCCAAAAAACTCCTTCATCGGGGCGGATACCTAATTTTCGATTCCTCAGATGTTGCCTATTTATATGATCACGAGATACCAGAGATGGACCATTATTATGGAGAGATCAGGTATCGGTACGAATACAAGAAGCAAAAAACAGATTGGTTTAGCTGGCTGTACATCGATCAGAAAACCTTAACTGAAATAGCTGATCAGGAAGGATGGACAACTGAAATACTTTTTGTGGATGAGTTTGATCAATACCTGGCGAAATTGGTAATGACGGAAGAAAAAATGTTTTGATCAACAAAATTGAAGCAGCTCTGCTTCAATTCTACTATCACGGTTAGCTACGTCAATGTACTGGTAATGGCAAAAACCTTCTCTCACTCTATACGCACCCAATGAATGAGTTACCCATCGGGAGTTTGTTTGTGCATCAAAAACAGGTTAAATAATG
>JAOQAJ010000075.1 GCA_025963675.1 Segetibacter sp. | reverse complement strand
GTTATTTTTTCAGCTCCTTCTACATCCTCTCCAACCACCTTTGATAATTCAGAATACATACTTACCCTATAAAAATTAATTACAGGAATATTTTTCTTTAATCGCCAATTTAAATGAACGAAATTTTCTGTTTCTATTGAATGGCAAATGAGCAAACCATCTATCCAGTTGCTCATCAAGGTTTGTACGTTGGCTACTTCTGTTTTATGTGTTTCATTTGACAGGCAGATCATCACTTTATAATCGGCTTTAGACGCTTCCTGTTGTATGCCACTCAGCATTGTAGAAAAAAAAGTTGTTTCAAGGTTTGGGATAATTACCCCTATTGTCCGAGTTTTCTTGTTTGCAAATCCTTTCGCAAGTAGATTAGGTTGGTAATCCATTTCATCTGCCAATGCCTTTACAGCTTCTTTCGTTTTTTTACTGATGTCAGGATGGTTGTGCAAAGAACGGGAAACAGTAGTAACAGAAACCCCCATTGCATTTGCTATATCTATAATTGTAGTTTGTTTTTGGCTAGGTACAAACGTTGTTTTTTTACTCGGTTTTTGATGAAATAAAGTAAAATTATAATTACAGCTTTTGCACAAATACCTCTGCTTATTTCTAATAAATCCCGACTTATAGATGTTTTCGGCTTTGTTGCACTTCGGGCATTTGATCCGCGGCATGGAATAGATGGTGAAATGGGGATTAGAATTATTTAAATATATCTATCACAAACGGTTGCACAACCGTTTGTGATAGATAAAATACAATTTACAAACTTTACCTCTCTGCGACTTCTTAATTATCTGATAGATTTACTCTTAATAAAGATAGCTGCTTTGATTTTTACGATCTAACGAATTTTCTGAATATTATTACTCATAACGATTGTAACTCCAAAACCACCTCCCATATGAAAAATTTATTACTTACTTTTTTATTCCTACCTATTTTGTTGCTGTTTTGGACGGGATCCGATGCACAAACCATAACCGGAAAAGTTTTAGATGAAAAAGGCCAACCCATGTCTTCTGTTAACATCGTATCAGAAAAAACAGGAAAAGGTTCTGCTTCTTCGTCAACCGGAGATTTTATTATTTCTGCCACTTTAAATGATACCCTAACTGTTTCCGCAGTTGGATATGAAACATTGAAGGTTCCAGTAACAACGCTTCAAGGTTTTCAAATTGTCATGAGATCAGCACAAAGGGAACTTGACCAGGTTGTGGTAGTTGGTTACGGTACCCAGCGCAAAAAAGACCTTACCGGTGCTGTTTCTACAATAGGAGCCAAAGATGTTGGAGGGCGGCAAACATTGCAGGTATCTGAAGCCTTACAAGGAGGAATATCTGGTGTATCCGTTACAAGAAGCAGTGGTGCGCCTGGCGCCGGTTCATCTATTTTAATAAGAGGGGTTACTACCATAGGTAACAATACCCCACTTTTTATTGTGGATGGTATTCAGGTAAGTAGTATTGATAATGTTAACCCAAATGATGTTGAGAGCATTACAGTATTAAAAGATGCGGCTTCAGCAGCTATCTATGGGTCGAGAGCTGCGGCAGGAGTAGTGCTTGTAACTACAAAAAGAGCAAAAGAGGGCCAAAGCAGTTTTGAATACAATTACGAGTATGGGATCCAAAGGCCAACAGCACTTCCTGAATATGCATCGGCACCTGACTATATGCGTTTCTTTAACGAGCAGGCCACGAATGATGGAGCTGCTACCGGTGCATATCCACAAGCTTTTATTACCAATTTCGCCGACAGTAATCGATTATTTCCTGACAAATTCCCTTTCTCCAATACTAATTGGCAACAGGTTATTATGACGAATAGAAATGCGCCGAGGGTACGTCACGACCTTGTTTTTACAATGGGTACAGGAAAGTTAAAGACCAAAGCATCTTTAGGCTATTCTAAAGCCGGAGCTTTTTATGATAACTACACCTACGAACGTTACTTATTTCGTATTAACAACGACCTTCAAATAAGTAGAAAGCTAGGGGTAAATCTCGATATCGCCTTTAAACGTACCAATACGGTTTCGCCGGTTGTTAATCCGATTTATGAAGCCCGTCTAATGCCGGCTATTTTTGATGATTATTATGATAATGGAAATTACGCTTTGGCCAAAGATGGACGTAATCCTATCGCTCAATTAAGAGAAGGTGGAACAAATGACGGTCGTTTCAATCAAATCACCAGCAGGCTTGCATTTAATTTTAAACCTGTTGACGGATTGACTTTAACAGCCTTGGTTTCTCCGAGTTTTGATTATGACAAAACTAAAAATTTCTCAAAGAGAATAGCATTTACGAATCCTGAAGGAACGCCAAGCAGTTTTAGTAATCAGGCGAGAACAACACTTACAGAAGGCAGAACAGAAAACATTTTTATCACTGGTCAATTTCTTGCTGATTATTTAAAACAATTTAATGGTGTTCACAACATAGGAGTGCTTGGAGGGTATGAAGAGCTGTTTAATTCAAACGAGACTCTGGGCGCTTCAAGAAGCGGTTTTGCACTTAATGGTTTTCCTTACCTAAATTCTGGTTCACAGGAGCTTAGAGATAATACTGGAAGTGCTTCACAATCTGCACTCCGTTCTTTTTTTGGCCGTGTAAAATATGATTATAAGAACAAGTATTACCTGCAAGGAAATATCCGGTACGATAAATCTTCCCGTTTTGGGCCTTCATACAGAAGCGCATTATTCCCATCTTTATCTGCCGGTTGGACATTAACTGAAGAAAGTTTCTTGCAGAATATTAAATGGCTTTCATTCCTTAAAATTAGAGGATCTTATGGTGAAGTAGGAAATGAGCGAATTGGAGATTATCCCTACCAGGCCACTATAAGTTTTACAAATGCATTGTTTTACCAGAATGGAGTGGTATCGCCACAAACAGGAGGTGCCCAGGTAGTATACGCAGTAGAAGATATCTCATGGGAGACTACTAAAACAACAGATGTAGGAATTGATGCAGCTTTTCTTAATAACCGGTTAACAGTAACAGGAGACTATTACAAGAAATCTACTTATGATATTTTACTTAATCTAGATATTCCGCTGTACTTAGGCTTCGATAAGCCGAGCCAGAACGCGGGTATTTTAGATGTAAAAGGTTGGGAACTTGAAATGGGTTGGAAAGACAGGGTAAGAAAGTTTAATTATTCTGTTGCATTCAATATCTCCGATTCCAAATCAAAAATTGTTGACTTGAAAGGCACCATTTTAAATGCTGCCGGACCCTTGTCAAGTTTCCAGGGAAGTGAGTATAATGAATGGTTTGGTTACAAATCGAATGGATTATACCAAACATCTGCAGATACTGCCGGCTCGCCAAGATTAAGTTCAAATGTAAGTCCTGGTGATGTTAGATATGTCGATGTAAACAATGATGGCAGAATTACTCCAGCAGATAAAGTATTACTTGGAGGGTCCCTACCACGTTATTTCTATGGCGGTAATTTCCGTGTAGATTATTCCGGATTTGATTTTGGTTTAGTATTTCAAGGAGTTGGAAAAAGGCTAAACAGGCTAAGTGATGATATTGTAAAGCCCTTTGGTGAAGCTTTCGGTAATGTTCCTGCTGAAATGATTGGAAATTTCTGGAGTAAAAACAACAAAGCTGAGCAAAACCTCATGGCAAGATATCCAAGACTTTCAACAAGGTCTTTAGGTAATAATTACGAGATGTCAGATTACTGGTTGATTAATGGAGCTTACTTCCGTGTAAAAAATATTACAGTTGGGTACACCGTAAAAACGAAGGTTTTAAACCGGCTGGGGATGCAGGCATTACGCGTATATATTTCTGGAAACGACTTGTTCGCAAGGCATAATTTTCCAAAATATACTGATCCAGAAGTAGGTAATGCTGCTTATCCTATCGTTAGAACATTTATGGCGGGCGCTACAGTCAGGTTTTGATACATAACAGAAATCAATTTTACTTTCTTATGCCTCAGTCAATTTAAAAAAAACTTATCATGAATAAATTAATTTTCGTTCTATTAATAGCACTCATCATTTCTAGTTGCAATAAATTAGATCTTACTCCACCTTCAGAACCTTCTACCGGGAATTTTTATTCTAATCAAACAGAGCTGGAACTTGCAGTAAATGATCTATACAGACTTGATTTTTGGGGAAACGACAATGAACAGTTTACAGACAATTTTTGGCATAGAGGACAACTAGGAAATGCTGTAACGTTTGGTACAATGAACTCGGAAGATGCAACCGCAAGAGATTATTGGCTGTTATGTTATAAGGCGATTGCAAGGGTAAATACTTTCCTTGCAAATAAAGACAAAGCTGCATCAAATACATCGGCTGCAATAATGACCAGGCTTGAAGCAGAAATGCGGTTAATAAGGGCTTATCAGTATTCGCGTCTTATCACACATTACGGAGATGTTCCTTTCCTGACTGCTCCCTTAAAACTCGAAGATTCGTATGGATTAGCCAGGACAAACAAAGAAGAAACTTTAAATTTTATTTTTGCTGAACTTGATTTCGCAGCAGCTAATCTTCCGGTGTCTTACGGCTCTGGCTTAAAAAGGCTTACTAAAGGAGCAGCACTTGCGGTTAAAGCAAGAACAGCATTACACATGGGCAAATGGCTTGAAGCAAAAACAGCAGCAAATGCAGTGATGC
>JAOQAJ010000064.1 GCA_025963675.1 Segetibacter sp. | reverse complement strand
TTACCAACAGGCGGCGGTAACTTTTTTCCCAGCACTGTCCAACGGGCATCATCTCTTAATAATTCGCCGCTCCAGTCACTGTCGTTGAAAGGCGGGTTGGCAATAATGTAATCGGCTTTCAGGTCTTTATGTGCATCGTTTAAAAAGCTGCCCTCATTGTTCCATTTTACATTGCTGCTGTCTATACGACGGATAGCCAAATTCATTTTAGCTAACCGCCAGGTCGTCTGGTTACTTTCCTGTCCGTAAACAGATATTCTGTCCTGTGGTCGCAGGTTCAGTTTCTTAGGGTCGTACTTTTTATAGTAATCATTATGAGCCTCAATAAACTTTTCGCTTTGTACAAACATTCCGCCGCTACCACAGCAGGGGTCAAACACTCTTCCTTCGTAAGGCTCCAACATTTCGACCAGTATCTTTACAACACTTCCGGGTGTATAGAACTGTCCGCCTTTCTTGCCTTCGGCCAAAGCAAACTCACCAAGGAAATATTCATACACCTTACCCAAAACATCTTTGCTTTGTGCTTCTTTGGTTCCCAGTGTTGCTGTACTTATTTGGTTAATTAGGCCTCCTATACTTGCTTTATCTAATTTTTCCTGTGCGAAGACTTTAGGCAAGACCCCGCGCAGAGAAGTATTGTCTTTTTCAATAGCATCCATTGCACTGTCAACATCTGAACCAATAGTAGGCAGGCTTGCTCTGCCCTGTATCCACTTCCAGCGAGCAGAAGGTGGTACATAAAATACATTCTCTGCTATGTATTCATTTTTATCTTCAGGGTCTGCACCTTCGTCTTTCTGAGCTACCAGCTTTTCATATAACTCTTCAAACGCATCAGAAATATATTTAAGAAAGATGAGACCTAATACAACGTGTTTGTATTCCGCAGCATCCATGTTTTTGCGCAGCTTGTCTGCTGTTTTCCACAGTTTCTTTTCCAGCGGTTCTTCGGGTACTTCTTTTTTTGATTTAGCCATTCAGTATTTAATAAATAATAATCTAACTATAATCGTCAGAGTCTGCAAGGTATCAGAAAGATAAATAAATAATCAAATTGATAAAAAAGTTGCCAATTGATGATAGCAATGAGAAAGATTAATGGTTGCGGCTAAAACACCAGAGGGAAGAAAGATTAATAGAATTTCGAATGTCAAAACGGAGCGTCGCAACAATGCCTCCAGCTTATTCAATTGCTCGCCCACAAAAAATTTCTCATACTTCTCGTTCAAACTAAAATTTCCCCACCGATTTTAACCCCATCCCAATCCTATATTCCCGTCCGAATTTCAATTCTTTCTTTATATTCATACTTCCGATTTCAATTTTTTTTGACATTTTAACCCTTGCTACCAATATGGAACGACGCGTTGCCGTTAAAAATTTAGTGTTAGCTACCGGCAGTCTAATTACCCTCCCGGCATGGATGAAGGCTTTTGCAGCTGGTAATCCCACTCATCTTTCATCCTTCTCTGCCACCGAACAACAGATACTCGCCAGCGTTACCGACACCATTATTCCCGCAGGAAATTCGATTGGCGCCTTATCAGTTGGAGTGGATAAATATTTTCAAAAAGTGCTCGACGACTGCTATGAAAAGACTGACCTGGACAATGTGAAAAAAGGATTACAGCAACTGGAAGCTGCTACCCAAGCCGGCTATGGTAAACCATTTACCAATTGTACGCAGCAAGAACGGCAGGCTCAACTTGAAAAGTGGTCGCGTTCGCAGGACAAAAACGAAAAAGATTTTTTCAACCTGGTAAAAAGAGAAACCATTCTTGGATACAATACTTCACAACAGGTTTTGGGCGGAATACTTAACTATAAAGTTGCACCGGGACATTATTACGGTTGCGTGCCCCTAGCCCCTAAAGGGGGATAACAAAGACAGAATGGCGACGGTTGGTAAATGTAAATACATAAACAATGAACACATTAGATACAATAAAAAACAGAACATACGACGCCATTGTGATCGGATCCGGTGCGAGTGGCGGATGGGCGGCAAAAGAACTTTGTGATAAAGGATTGAAAACACTTGTACTCGAAAGAGGTCGCGATGTAAAGCACGGCGCTGATTACCCGGCCGCATCTAAAGCGCCGTGGGATTTTGAGCATAGAGGTGCAGTGACACTGCAGCAAAGAACTGCTTTCCAGGGATCAAGGTTTTTAGGTGCCGAAACGCTTAACTGGGCAATGAAAGACGATGAGCAACCTTTTATCCAGGAAAAGCCGTTCCGGTGGATCCGCGGTTATCATATGGGCGGCAAATCGTTGTTGTGGGCAAGACAAACACAACGTTGGAGTGATTATGATTTTGAAGGTCCGCAGCGTGATGGCTTTGCTGTTAATTGGCCGATCCGTTATAAAGATCTCGAACCATGGTATAGCTATGTTGAAAAATTTGCAGGGGTTGCAGGTGATAGAGACGGTCTGCCGGTACTGCCTGACAGCGAAGTGATGCCGGGCTTTGAGATGAGTTGCATCGAACAACATTTCAAAGAAAATGTAAAAAAGCATTTCAACGACCGTGATGTTATAAAAGGTAGATGTGCCCACCTTACAGATCCACAACAAATACATACCCAACAGGGACGGGGTAAATGCCAGAATCAAACGATGTGCAACAGGGGTTGTTTATACGGCGGTTACTTTAGCAGCAATGCATCTACTTTGCCCTGGGCTCAAAAAACAGGCAAGCTCACGTTGCGTCCTCATGCTGTTGTTCATTCAATTATTTACGATGAAAAGAAGGGCAAGGCAACTGGTGTCAGGGTGATTGACTCAACTACAAAGGAGATGATTGAATTTTATGCATCAGTCATTTTCCTGAATGCTTCTACGCTTAACAGCAATGCCATATTATTAAATTCTACTTCTAATCGTTTTCCCAATGGTTTGGGTAACGACGGAAATGTGTTAGGCAAATTTATTTCATGGCACAACTACCGGGGTAAAGGTGGGGCCGAGTTTGAAGGCTTTAAAGACAAGACTACCGACGGCCGTAATCCAAGCAATGCTTACATGCCCAGGTTTAGAAATGTACTGAAACAGGAGACCAATTTTTTACGCGGTTATGCAATAGGTTTAGGTGGTGGTAGGGGTAGCTGGGCAGATACCAGTATGATCGGCGATCAGTTGAGAGAAAATATTTTGCATCCCAAACAAGGTAACTGGCGATTGAGCAGTTGGATGATGGGTGAAGTTGTTCCGCTTGAAAAAAATCATGTTCGCTTACACAGGGATTTAAAAGATAAGTATGGTATTCCGCAATTAATTGTCTCTTGCGAATGGAGCGAGAATGATGATAAGATGGTGGCTGATTATATTGAGCAAACGAAAGAGATGTTTTCTAAAGCAGGTTTTATAAATATCAAAGCAGAAGATACAAAATCGCCTCCGGGAGCTGATATTCATGAAGTGGGTGGAGTTCGTATGGGAGAAGATCCAAAAACATCGATGCTTAATAAATGGAATCAGCTACACGGTTGTAAGAATGTTATTGTAAGTGATGGATCTTGTATGACGTCTACGGGAACTCAAAATCCTACTTTGACGTTTATGGCGTTGACAGCCCGTGCCGCTAATCATGCGATTGAGGAATTGAAGAAAGGAAACATATAGGTTCACAGATCGCTTTTTTTGCTTCTAAAACCCTATCCATTTCGTTATGATCATGTTTTTGTTTTTCTTTTGATAAAAAAGAAACAAAAAATCAAGACTCCATAAAAAAGGCTAAAAATTACCAGTTTAGGCTAAAATGAAATAAGTCACAACGCAAGAATAACATCCGAGCTAATTATGGCTTACGGGCTAGTAATATTTGTGAACTTCAGTAACATCTATTTCATTTCTTAACGCCTTTTTTAGGAGGTCGGTCCTGGCTAATCGAAGTGACTAATTAAGAAGTTGTTTTGATTGTGAACGAGTGATGAATTACTAAAGAATTGAAAAACAAATATTGAACTCACAGTAGTGCAAAAGCGACATCTGTGTTACCCTCAGAAATCGGGGCTGTTTTCCGATTTCCGGGCCTTTTTTGGTTACTTTTTGAGTAAGCAAAAAGTGACAAAGACTTGAGAGGATGGCAAAACTCAATTGTTTTACGAGAGGTTATTAGAGACGTTAGTTCGTCAGCCAATAATTATAAGTATGAAGAAGATTCTTACAAAGCTCACTTTTATCGCAATAGCATTTTTGTTTAGTAAAACTGCTATTGCCCAAAAAGGTAAACCCTTATTTACCGCACCTTTAGGTGTTCAATCTTTTACGTTTCGTAAGAGCTTTCCGATAGATGTAGCGAAAACATTGGATACTATAAAAATGTTGGGGTTTACAGAAATTGAAGGTGGTGGTGGACGAATGTCTCCACAAGAATTTAAAAAGCTTTGTGATGAAAGAGGGATTAGTATTCCTTCGACTGGTGCCGGTTATGAACAACTTGCTAAGTCACCCGACTCTGTTGCAATGAGAGCGAAAGCTTTGGGAGCATCATACGTCATGTGTTCATGGATCCCTCATAAAAATGGTACACTAACATTTGAAGATGCTAAGAACGCGGTGGAAGTCTTTAATAAGGCAGGTAAAGTTTTGAAAGAGCAGGGACTTACTTTTTGTTATCATGCTCACGGTTATGAATTTCAACGTTATGAAAACGGTACTTTGCTCGATTATATTTTTGCCAATACCGATCCTGAATATGTCTCATTTGAGCTGGATATTTTATGGGTTCATTTTGGCGGTGGTGATCCTGTTGCCTTGATGAAAAAGTATGGAAACAGGTGGAAATTGATGCATTTAAAGGATTTGAAAAAAGGAGCGAAAAAAGACTTAACGGGCCTTACTCCAACTGAAAACGATGTAGTGATCGGAACCGGCGAATTGAATATTCCAGCGATTTTAAAACAGGCAAAGAAAACAGGCATAAAACACTATTTTATTGAAGACGAAAGCAACAATGTTATGGGGCAGGTGCCGTTAAGCATTGCCTATTTAAAGAGCTTAAAAGAATAGCTTATCAGATGTTCGTTTTAAGTAGATATGATGGAGTATTTACACTCAGTTTCAATAAAATACCACGTTGCATCATGCACTTTTTATAGGTTCAATTTTTTAAAAAAAAATTAATTCTTCAACTTATAATTCTATATTTAATTTTTCTTCTGATTGCTAACGTTTATTAATTATTTTATGGGTGATATCCAAATCAAAAAATCCTCAAAAGTTTACGATGCAGTAATTGTTGGCTCCGGCGCTGGTGGTGGAATGTCAGCATTTGTTTTAGCCAATGCAGGTGCAAAAGTTTTATTGTTAGAAGCAGGTCCTTTTTTCGACCCTGTTAAACATTCCCAACAATTAAAATACTCTTACGAATCACCAAGAAGAGGTGCAGGTTCTAAGCTAAGGGCCTTTGGCGACTTCGACGCCGCTTATGGTGGATGGGAGCTCGAAGGGGAGCCTTACACTAAAAAAGAAAATACCCAATTCGATTGGTTCCGCTCGAGAATGCTTGGTGGAAGAACCAATCACTGGGGCAGGATTTCATTAAGGTTCGGACCAAAAGATTTCCAACCTGATGATGGCTATAGTGAAAGATGGCCAATTACATACGACGAGATCAAGCCTTACTACGACAAAGTCGATATGCTTATCGGCGTTTATGGAACAAAAGAGAATCTTGAAAACGATCCTGACGGTATATTTCTTCCGCCTCCAAAGCTTCGTTTGAACGAGCTCTTCATCAAGCAGGGAGCAGAAAAAGCCGGTGTAAAAGTAATACCCGGAAGAGGTTCTGTTTTAACGAAGGCTTTACCCAATAATAAAGATCGCGGGGCATGTTTTTTCTGCGGACAGTGTAACCGTAGTTGTAAAGTATATGCAGACTTTTCTTCTTCTTCATGTCTTGTTATTCCTGCCATGAAAACAGGCAATCTTGAAGTTATTTCCAATGCCATGGTTCGTGAAGTACTTACAGATGACAAAGGTCTTGCAACCGGAGTTTCTTATGTAAACAAAGAAGACATGCAGGAATACCAGGTTAGTGGAAAGACCGTTATTCTTGGTGCAAGTACCTGCGAGTCTACCAGGATCATGTTTAATTCAAAATCTAAAATTCATCCAAACGGCCTCGGCAACAGCAGTGGTGTTTTAGGTAAATATTTACAGGACTCTACAGGAGCTTCTCTCGGCGGGTTCCTTCCGCATGTTATGGATCGTAAGCGATATAACGAAGATGGTGTAGGCAGCATACACTTGCTGGGTCCGTGGGTTACAAGTAACAAGGGACTTGATTTTCCTCGTGGGTATCACATAGAATTTGGTGGTGGAATGGGTATGCCTGGTTACGGTTTTGGCGGAGACGTGCCTAAATTAAATGGAATGGTACCGGGACCTGATGGAAAAATGAAAGATGCAGGTGGTTTTGGTGCATCATTAAAAAATGATTACCGTCGTTTTTACGGCACAAACGTAGGTATGTCTGGGCGAGGAACCGGAATGGCAAGAATTGACAATTATTGCGAGATTGATCCTAACGTAGTTGACAGGTTTGGTATTCCTGTATTACGTTTTCATTATAAATGGAATAACGACGAAATTAACCAGGCAAAACACATGCAGGAGACTTTTCAGTCCATCATGCATGAGATGGGTGCAATCGTTACCTCATCTGAGCGCAACGCAGAAAATAACTGGGGATTAGAAGCTCCGGGCAGAATCATTCATGAGGTTGGAACTGCAAGAATGGGTGATGATCCTAAAAAGTCGGTTCTTAACAAGTGGTGCCAGTCGCATGACTGTAAAAATCTTTTCGTTGTAGACGGCTCATCCCAGGTACAACAATCAGATAAAAATGCTACCTGGACAATCCTTGCTTTCTCAATGAGAACAGCAGAGTATATACTCGATCAAAGGAAAAAACAAAATCTTTAGTACTACTTATTTCAACGTAGTAGTGTTAAGGGTTTTTATGGTACCAGCTGTTGTTCCTTTTTTAACTCCGGTTGTGTCACTCACTTGTACTGTATCTTTTTATGGCAACAAAGGGTTGACTTACAAATAGGTTTTGAGATAATAACAGTTGAGACCAATTAAAGATAAAGTTGAATTTATAACTCAATAAAACACGTTTTATGAACAGGCGGGACTCATTAAAAGCGCTCACTATCGGTACACTTTCTACCGGGGTTTTATTAAAAGCATGTAAGCCAAAAGATCAGAATGCAGAGGTATCTGACGATAAGAAAGGAGAATCGGATCGGCCCCAGAATGAAATAGACAGAAACAATCAACTGGCTGCTGATAAATTTTTCACTGAGCATGAAATGGCAACCATAACTGTATTAGCAGACATTATTATTCCAAAAGATGATAAATCAGGTAGTGCATCTGATGCTAAGGTTCCTGAGTTTATAGAGTTTATGGTAAAGGATATACCTGATCACCAATTGCCGATGAGAGGTGGTTTGCGCTGGTTAGACCTTCAAATGCTTAATCGTCATGGTAATCCATTTAAAGATTGCAATGCCGAGCAACAAATTCAAATCGTTACAGAAATAGCGTACCCTGCAAAAGCAGCACCCGAAATGCAACAGGGAGTAGCTTTCTTTAATCGAATGAGAAGTCTGACCGCTTCAGGCTTCTTCACCAGCAAAATTGGTTTGGACGATATCGGTTATGTAGGCAACAGGCCAAACCAATGGAACGGTGTTCCTGATGACGTCTTAAAGCAGTACGGTCTTTCTTATACTGAGAGAGAACTAAAGGAAAGCGTAAGTTTCACGGCTTAGATCAGTTTAATTGTTTTAATATTAATAAGGATGGCTTCTTGCCATCCTTTGTTTTTTTAAATCATTCATTCATTCTTTTTCTGTTTAATCAATTTCAAAAAAGGATACATTAATTAGCTGTTTTACATTTGCCAATCAAATCGCTTACCCTAATTTTATCTCAATCTTTTTCCAAACTCAATCGGACTGTTAATGGCATTATTAGAAAAACAACTGGAAGTAAAAGAGTCAAATATTCCAGGTGCAGGCAAGGGTTTATTTACAGGTAAGTTCATACCAAAAGGTACCAGGATCGTGGAGTACAAAGGACGTATCAGAACATGGAAAGACGTGGAAAACGAAGACACTAACTTTTATATTTTTTATGTAAACGAGAACCGTATCATTGATGCCTCACGCTACAAAAAATCCCCTGCCCGGTTCATCAATGACGCAAAAGGAATGCAGAAAATAAAAGGCTTAAATAACAATGCGCAATTTGTAGTTGATGGTCTTAGAGTATTTGTGGAAGCAATAAAAGATATTCCTGCAGGTTCTGAAATATTTCTCGGGTATGGAAAAGAATACTGGCAGGTCATCCGCAAAAATCAAAAGCTCGACGCAGCGAACAAATAACAATGCCTTTTGCACTTATAATTTTCCTTTGTGTCCTTTGTGCTCCTTCGATGTAACACGAAGGACACCGAGAACCACAAAGAACACAAAGAAGCAGCTGCGGTTTCTCCTTAATAATTTCCCCCCGCCCCTCCACTACCAAAACTTCCTCCACCAAATTCGACCCCAGCTTGAGTCTCGGTTTTTTGACCAGACACCTGTGCAATTATCAGTTCTTTTATATCTATTCTTTCTTTGTTTGAAACTACTTTCTTATCTACACTAAACCCGTATTTTGATATCGAAAGATATCTCAGCATTGCATAACTTATTGCAATCATCAATACTCCTGCTACAAGCAATACCACCTCGATTGGTAGAATATGATAATAATACCTAAAGGTGAATACACTTGCAGCTACAAGAATTAATCCGGTTCGAATAAACATGAGGTCTTTTTTATTAACGCCGGTAACAACGTATGCAACCGGAATAACAAAAGTAAGAACCCAAAAGAGCCAGCCTAAAGAAATAGGGTCATTTGGTGCAAGATTGAGACCAAACATTTCATTGCTTAATTCCCTTACAATAAAATAGTTGCAGGATGCATACAAGGTGAGTAGCGTTACTTGAAGAACGCATCGGCAACAATGCCTGTAAAACAACATTTTCTCATTCTTTATCAGCCTCTTCATCAACAACGCAAAACCAACTGAAACGAACATCAGGAGAAAGGGTGCAGCAGCCTTTGCAATAGGTCCCGATTTTGCAAACAGCAGGAAAATAAATACTAATAAAGCTAAATAACCAAGAGTTGCCATGAAGGCGTCTACAAACCGGATTGATAAATAGAGGCAGATCACGATTGCAATTCCGCTTACTGCCAAATCTTGTCCCGGATATTGATTTACAACAAAAGCACCGGTAAAAAATACTGCCGAAAAAAACATTAATAAATTATCTACTCCTGCAGTGAAATACCATTTCTTTCTCACTAAAATTTCAAGCGCTATATAATTTGCAAATGCAAAAAATAAGAAGGTTGGCACCATTGCCATTTGGAATATTAACCCAAATAATAAACCTGAAAAAATAATGGCGACAAGGGTCAGTACAGCTAATGCAATTCGAATAAAATAGTTTGGAGTATAAAGATTTGTGCTGTATGTTTCTAATATGTTTTTATAGGCAGCCTCAGCAATGCCTTTGTGCAGATAAACTTCCGAAGCTTCGTTCTGAACATGTTTGTTATACAGATCGTCCTTACTATAAATGTGCATTTTTCCTAAGAAATTGATTGTAATAGATAAGAGTCTTTATCAAGCCAATGCCGGAAGCAATGAAATATATCGACGTAGTATATAATCCGCCTGTGCTTCCGCCGCTTACTAAAACCCTGCAAACCACGTAGCTCCCCCCGATATAAAAATAGAGTACAGTTAATACCAGAAAATAAAAAGACTTTTCTGCAATCGAGTTTTTAAAAAATAGAAACGCAACTGTTGCTAATATTAAAAACCAAAGCAGGTAAATGTGATCAAAATGAAACAGCCCGGCAAGTAGTGAGATAAAGAGAATATGAGCACCGAAGTTTTTATAAGTAAAAGCAAAATGCTCTTTTATATGCCTTTTTATAGAAACAAAAGATAAGGCTAATAACCCTGCACCCAATATAATTCCTGTATAGATAAGTTTTTTATCACTAAAGTCATTTGCATCAACAATGTTTAGTGGAGCTACAGTAAAGCCTGCCCAGGCTGCAAGATTGGTAATAGCCATACTTAATACACCCAGGTGATCAAAATAATAAGCTACAAAAAACAATAAGACCATCGGGATAAATGTGGCCATTCCCCAATCAGTTCCAAACACCTTATACTCGAACTGAAGATAAGCGATAAAGGTTAGCAGCAGCAAGCAGCCAAAAAGCAGCACATAGTCAAACAGTACTTTTGGCGATTCTATTTTTTGATTAGAGTAACCTTTTGAATTTTTATAACAATAAGCAAAGCAAGAGATACTCATAGCGGCTATCAACGCAATGATAACTGCATGACCAATCGTATCAATATTTTTGTAAACTAAAATTCCAAGACCGCCGGTGAGTAACAAGATGCCGATGTATAAAACAGAAGTAACTTCCCAATATACCGAAACAGGAGCCGTGTCCTGTCGCTTGATATTTTCAAATTCTGTTTCCGAGATTAGTTGTTGTTCCAGCAGTTTTTTAAAGAGGCGTATATCCACTTTTGATGTTTGATTAAATATAGAAATTTAAAACAGTTAATCAAAGCAGGGTCTTGATCTTTGACCCGCTTTTGCTTTTGACTATCTAACTCGAAACATAATTGTTTGTTCATTTTTTTCGCTACCAAAAACACTGTGCTTCCTGTAAAAAATATTCTTCCTCACAACCAACCAAACCAGTGTGATACTTAACAGCAGGTTAAAGAATATAATCTCTGGATAAATTGAAATTGCTACAAGTTTGAGAGATGTAATTTTGTTGTAAAAATTAGTACCTACATTTTACGCTTTTAGTTTAGGCCTTCCCCGAAAAAAACAATTTTTTCAATATCAACTTTTAGATTAATAATTATTACTATAACTGTTTTCATGCAAACCCTAAATAACGTTCATCATCAGTTCGCTGAATTTTTTAAAAGCGAAACACTTAAGCCGTTTGCATTTTTAGTTTCTAAGAAATTAAGTGAAGGGCATATTTGTATCAAAGTAAATGATGCTGCTGAAGAACTCGAAGAATCGCCTTTTTACGATGCAAAGATCGTTTTGAATAATACCATCAATCTAAAAGATGAACCACTGGTAACGGTTAAAGGTGGAGCCAAGCAACCATTTGTTCTTCACAACGATAGGTTGTATTTACAGCGGTATTTCAATTATGAAAGCCAAATCTTAAAACGGATAAAAAGATTTATTGAAAGCGAACAAAAGGAGTTCGACAAACGGGTAAAAGATTTAGGTACTCATGCAGGTTTTATAGCATCTCTTTTTAGTGTCAAAGAGTTTACTGAAAGTAGCATTACTGCAGAAAATGTTGACTGGCAATTAGTGGCAGCGGTATCAGGCGTACTCAACAATTTTACGATTATAACAGGTGGTCCCGGAACCGGTAAAACAACTACCGTTGCTAAAATTCTTGCTATACTTTATACGCTAAATCCTGACCTGAAAGTTGCATTAGCTGCGCCTACGGGTAAAGCTGCTGTGCGGATGGCTGAATCATTAAAAGCTTCAGCATTGGACGTGAGTGACCGGGTAAAAGAAAGATTTCAAACAATGTCGCCGGGAACGATTCACCGGTTATTAAAGTATGTACCCGATTCTCCTTATTTCAAACATAATCAAGATAACCCGGTCCATTATGATGTTGTCATTGTTGATGAGTCTTCAATGATTGATGTTGCGCTGTTTGCAAAACTGTTAGACGCAATCGGACCCGGAACCAAACTAATCCTTTTAGGAGACAAAGATCAGTTAGCATCTGTTGAAGCCGGAAGCTTATTTGGAGACCTGTGCAAAACACAGCAAGGATCTGGAGTTTCAGAAGAAAGAGCAGCGCTAATCAATTCATTTATTAGGGATTCGAGAAGGCAGATTTCTGAAGAGTATACTTTAAAAGGCTACCCTCATGTTTTGACTGAACATATCATTGAACTACGAAAAAGCCATCGTTTTACAAGTGATAAAGGCATCGGTAAACTTAGCAAGGCAATCATTAAAAATGATGTTGAAGTCTTGCGCCAATACCTGCAGACCGAAATAGATGAGCAAGTGACAATTGATACAAAATATGACCATGAACTGTTTGAACAGTTTGTAGAAGGATACGCTGAATACATAAAGGAACCGGGTATAAAAGAGGCTTTACAAAAACTAAATCAGCTAAGAGTACTTTGTGCAGTAAGAGAAGGTGAGCAGGGTTTATATAGTTTAAACACAGCCATCGAAAACTATTTGAGAAAAAAGAAACTGATTACTAAGAACTCAGAATACTATGAGAACAGGCCTATTATAGTAACCAAGAACTATTATTCACTTGGCTTGTTTAACGGCGATGTTGGAATTATACGTCCGGATGAAAACGGCGTACAAAAAGCATGGTTTGAAGATAGTAACAATGAATTAAAATCAGTTTTTCCCGGATATGTAGCAGAGTCTGAAACAGTATTTGCGATGACAATTCATAAAAGCCAGGGGTCAGAGTATGATAAAGTTTTGGTGGTTTTACCTGACAATATCAACATACAAATTTTAACCAGAGAGCTGTTATATACTGCCGTTACACGGGCAAAATCAAAGGTGATAGTACAGGCAAGTGAAGCAGTTATTTTGCATACAGCAGAAGGTGTTGTTGAAAGAGCGTCGGGGATTATGGAGAGGTTTGGGGAATAGTCTGAACCGGGATTGTTGGGATAACAACTTCTTGTTTAACTCCGGGTCTTTCTGGCTTTTGGTTCAGCAAACTGTTGCCATGAAAAAGGAAGTGTACAAGTGCTGCGGTGAGCACCCAAGTTTTTTTGGAACACCGATAACACAGATTGAGAGGATTAGGCAGATTGCCGAGGTAAGAAAACCTGAACCGATCCGTTTTTATCCGGAAAAACAGAGTTGGCGAAGTGATATTACCAGGGAAACATTTTAAAAATCGTTTTCTATCAGTTTGATCCGTGTCATCCGTGTTCTATTGTTTTGAGAAAAAAGATGAGTACACACGGTAGGTACAAGTGAGTGACACAACCGGGGCTGAATAAAGAACAAATGCTTGCTCAAAAAAAGAAAAAAAGCTTTGATCAATCAAAGCAGCATTAATTGACTAATAATGAGTTTACAAATAAACGGGTCTAATTCACTGGAACAACTGGCGGTTCAACTGTCAAAAGAATTGCACAGGCAGCAGAACCGCGTTTTTCAGCCACAGTACATAGTGACGCAAACCCAAGGGATGAATAATTGGCTGAAGATTAAAATTGCCGGCCATTTAGGGATTGTGGCTAATTGCAGATTTTTGAAGCCTAATGACCTTGTCAACGAGATCTATTATAAACTTGGTTCTCAGAATAAACAGGCGCTTTCAGCAGGAGTATTGAAATGGGTGCTGTTTACACTATTGTCTGCGAAAGAGTTCCAGGACGAATTTAGAAACATAGCCAACTATTACACAAGCGATGATGTAAAGCGGATGGCGCTCGCTGAAAAAGTAGCTGACTTGTTTGACCAGTACCAGATCTACAGGCCGGAAATGATACGGGAGTGGAATGAAAACACGCTGGTTTTTGAAACCAGTAATGGGTGGCAAAAGTATCTATGGGTAAAGGCAAAAGAAATATTGGGTGATACCATGCCTGATAAAACAGTGATAGGTAAATCAATCATTGAAGCGCTGAAACAACCTGAACAACAAAAGAAACTGAAGGGCCGAATTCCGAACATTCACGTGTTTGGGTTGTCTATTATAACGACTTATCACGTTCATATTTTCTATGAACTGGCAAAAGTTATTAATGTTACTTTTCACCTGCTAAATCCTGCTCCGGCTGTTTACTGGTTCGAAGATAGAAGTGAGAAACAACTGGCTTTGTGGAGACAGAAGAGTAAGATGAAGTTGGCGCCGGCAGATCTGCAAACTGCGGGTAATCCTTTGCTTACCGGATGGGGAAGAGTATTGCAGGACACATTCAGCATGTTTTTTGAAAGTGATGAATTTTTGAATGAATATTCAGATGTAGAATCTCCGGAACCAACCGCTAAAAGTTTGTTAGGGAAAATACAGCATGACATTTTTCACAACAGCGATTCGTCTGCCAGAAATGACCTCACTGAAAATGATATTACAGATGGTACAATAACGATCAACGCATGTTATACTACAGCGAGAGAGGTAGAGGTTTTGTATAATTATCTTGTGCATTTGGTCGATAAAAAATCTGAGGATCTTTCGGCAAGAGATATCGTGGTAATGGTAAGCGATATTGATGCTTATGCCCCTTATATAAAAGCTGTTTTTAATTCTGCCCAATATAAATTTCCGTTCACTATTGCTGATGAAAGTTTTACTGTCAGTGACAATCTTTTTAGTGCATTGCAATCTGTGCTGGCTTTAAGTGAAGATAACTTTAAGGCTGAAGAAGTATTGCAATTATTAGATTCGAATTATACCAGGAAGCGGTTTTCTATTTGGGATCTTGAATTAATTAGAAAGGCTGTTGATAAAGCAAATATCAGGTTTGGTATTGAGGGAAGAAAAGAAGATGAAACGATCTATGTAAGCTGGAAAAATGGGATTCGCAGGATCATGTATGGGATATGTATGAGTGGGGAAGAAGAGTACAGTCTAGATAGTTATACTACTTATCCGCTTGATATTGCAGAAGGAGAAGATTCGTTTGAATTGATCCGTTTTTGTCATTTTGCAGAAGTGCTCATCTCGACGATCGAAGACCGAAGACATCTAAGGACCATTACTGAATGGGGAGAATATATTGAGCAGGTGGTTGATAAACTGATTTACCAGGCAGAAGACAACAGCGACGAAGATTACCAGTTGTTGCTGAAAAACCTGGAGAAGTTGTATGTGTTAAATGATGTGGTGAAGGATAAGATCAGCTACGATGTTTTTAAACACAGTTTTGTCAATTCGCTTACATCTGAATCTCGTTCAAACGCTTTTGCATCTGGTGGGATTACGTTTTGTTCGTTGATACCGATGCGAAGCATTCCTTTTAAAGTCGTTGCATTATTGGGCCTCAACTTCGACAAGTTTCCACGCAAGGAGACAAGGGTTAGCTTTAATGTAATGGAGCAGGAAAAAAGAAAAGGCGACCGGAATGTAAAGGAAAATGACAAGCACCTTTTTCTTGAAACGATACTGTCCGCACAAAAATATCTATACGTCAGTTACATAGGTCGAAGTGCCAAAGACAATACATTGATGCCACCGTCAGTATTGATAGATGAATTGATAGATTATATACAATCTGGTGTTGCAGATGAAAACATTAAAGTAAAAGAAACGGTTGTTACAACTCATCCTTTACATGGCTTTAGCCATAAGTACTATTTGCAGGATCAGCGCTTATACAACTATTTGGCTGAGACTGCAACGATTACCAATCATACCGAAGTAAGTAAAACTGTGACCACCGAACCGTTGACTTTTGAAGAAGTATCTATTGACTCTTTTATCAGCTTTTTTAAAAATCCTTTTAAGGCTTATTACAACAACGTGCTTCGCATCAGGTACGAACAGGATAATGTGCTCTTGCCTGAAACCGAAGTTTTCGAGCTAGACGGTTTACAATCCTGGCAAATGAAACAGGACCTGTTATTTTCTGACTTTGATGAATTAAGCCAGTATAGAAACAAAGGCGTTGCAACCGGTAGTTTGCCTTTGAAGAATATGGCAGATTGGGTACTCGCCAATACTGAAGAAGCGGTGAGCCCTTTGAAAAATCTGGTGACTGATTGTATTGGAGACTCCGCTGAAGAAAGTATGCATATTGAACTGGAAGTAAGCCAGACTTTACTGAAAGGTAAGCTGAGCAGAATTTATGACGGTAAGCTCGTGTTCATTTCGTTTTCGAAAAATGAAAGCAAATACTTGCTGGATGCTTACATCAGGTATCTTATAGCTATAGCTGCAGGCAATCCACTTGATTTATATTATATTTCTTCCGCCAGGAATAAAGTGTATAAAGTTGACGAGAGCAGGCGAAGCAGGAAGAGTGCTTTAAAGACTTTGCTAAAACTGGTGAATTTGTATAAACTCGGGCATGAAGAGATCCTTGTGTTTTATCCTGATTTCAATAAAAGCCCGGCTGATATTGCAGCTTTAACCGAGGACAAGTTTAAGGTTTTGGTAAACAAATACCTCGAAAACGATGCTTGTGATGTTTATTTTAAAAAAGAACATTCATTTGGTTTTTTTGCGCAGGAAGGAGTGTTTGAGCAATACCAGGAAAACAGTGAAGAGATCTTTGGTGAAGCGAAGGATTTGTTTGATGCGTATTATGCGAAGGGGTGATGTCTGCGCTGGGATTTGTGGGACGTTTGTGAATTGTGGGATAATAAAAACTTATTGGATAGGATACACAACAGAAGCGAAGGGGCGTGATCCCACTAATCACAATAATCCCAGTTCAGACAAATACAATAAAAGCCGAATAACAATTTACAGTAAAAGTGAGTGACACAACGATGTACAAAAAAGTTCAAATGCCCGTAATAGAAAAATCATCTCACCTAAGCGAACGTTGTTGGTCGGAGACACAACAACGGCGAAAGGGCAAGAGCATTTTTTATAAATTGGTTTAAACGCAATGGGATTGCTTGGTTAGACCCGATGACGAATCTCCACTGTTATTACTTTGGAGAAACAACAACGGCGTCGTAATTATTTCCCACTAATCGCAACAATCCATAAATCCCGGTTCTAATGAATATAAAAGATTTTAACGCTTCTACCGTTCCGCTTCAAGGCAGTAACCTGATAGAAGCGAGTGCAGGCACCGGTAAAACCTATTCCATTGCAATAATGGTATTGCGACTGGTGTTAGAAAAAAAGATATCTATCAAAGAAATCTTAATGGTGACTTTCACCAAAGCGGCTGTAGCCGAACTGGAAGAAAGGATAAGATTATTTATAAGACAGGCGCATAAAGCAAGCCAGGGATTTACGATTCCTGATTTGACAATTTTGGGTTTGGTTGACCATGCAATGAATAATACCTCTAAAGAACGTGTACAACAACAATTGAAAGATGCGGTGCTGTTTTTAGATGAAACTTCAGTACTTACTATTCACAGCTTTTGCCAGCAAACGTTAACTGAATTTGCTTTTGAAACTAACCAGCTCTTTGGCTCGGAAACACTGAAAGATATTGTAACACTTATTGAAAGCGAAGTAAATAAATTCTGGCGTGAAAACATTACGACATTAAACGTAAACCTGTTAGGTCAATTAATAGAGCATGGCTTATGCAGGGCAGATATTGTATCAGTAATCAGGGAACATATCTCGGGGAAAAAATATTTCGAATACGACGAAAACGAAAGCTATTCTATCTGTGATGAGGACCAGGTTAGCTTTTCAAATACGATAAATGAACTGGCTGAGAAGGACAAGGAAATAAAGGAGTGCGTTTATGATCATATCAGGAACAACTCAAATCATCTTAAATCAATAACCGAGGCAAATAAATGGGCTAAAGCAAGCCTGTTGCATTTGGTGGATACACCGGCTGATTTCTTAAACCTAGTTGTCAGTAAAAAAGGCACGGGCTATATTGATAAGTTGTATGGAGATATTATAGCGCAACATGGTGAATGTGATGAACTCGTAGAGGAAAAGAATGATATTCTTCAATCAGTTATCAATAAAATTTACTGCCATGCTATTGGGGTGGTTACAAAAGCAATTGATCAATACAAGTTACGCAACAGCCTGCTTGGCTTCGATGATATGATCGTCAACCTGCATAAAGCAATTGTACATGATAACAATTTAAACCTCCTTACTTCACTTCAACAAAAATACAAAGCGGTTTTTGTAGACGAATTCCAGGATACCGACAAATTACAATATGAAATCTTTCATAACACTTTTGCTAGCTCACAAAATATTTTGTTTTATATAGGTGATCCAAAACAATCCATCTATGCCTGGAGAAAGGCGGACATCTTCACCTACTTTAAAGCTTCTGAAGAGGTTGACAATAAATATGGGATGGATGTGAATTATCGTTCATCAGCCAGCTTCATCCATGCGATGAACTTGTTCTTTAAACCTCACAGTGATTTTGATACTTTTTATTTTAATGGACAAGAACATTCTATCGATTATATTAATGTAGAATCACCGCCAGACAATAAAAAGGGAAAATTACTAGTAAATGGCCGACCGGATGTGCCTATCACTATTTACGGAAACCAGAACAATAGCGAAATAGCAGAAACGGTAGCAGCGCAAATTATCAACCTGCTGGAAAAGGAAGATTATAAGATCGATGAAAAACAGATATCAAGAAGAATAAGACCGTCTGATATTGGCATACTGGTACGAAAAAATAAACAGGCAATCGCAGTGAAGGCGTGCCTCGCAAAGCGTGGCATTCCCGCTGTTACTATCGACGATTCCAGGATTTTACAATCAGAAGAAGCTGTGTATGTATTGTATCTTTTGGAAGCTTTAATCAATCTTAACCGGTCAGCCATCAACAAAGCTTTATTGTCTCCTTTTACCGGTTATGATACAAAAGCAGTGCTAGCCCTGAATGAAGAGACGGTGCTAAATGATTTCAGGCAATACAAATCGATCTGGGACAAAGACGGCGTTTACAGCGTTTTAATGAAGTTCGTTTCTGACTACCAGGTAAGGGCATTGTTGTTAAACCATCATACAGAAAACGGTGAAAGAACAATTGCCAATCTTTTCCAGGTTATTGAAGTGCTGCATAAGGTGCAGTCAGCAAAACAATTTTCAGCACTTGAACTGGTAAGCTGGTTAAAACGTGGAATTGACGGCATGCAAACCGAAGGTGATGAGTTTGAACAACGCGTGGAAAGTGATGAAGAAGCTGTAAAAATTGTAACGCTTCACAAAAGCAAAGGACTAGAATACAATATCGTCTTCGCACCTTTTCTCGACCTTGATACCAAAATTCATTTCCGTTTTTGTAGTTTCAGGGACACAGAAACCGGTGACTATATTTTTGCTGACAGCAAGCAACTAAATCGCGAACAACAGCAAATTGTAGACGAACAAACCGAACAGGAAAACCGCAGATTGATCTATGTTGCCATTACCCGTGCTGTATATAAATGCTATCTCAACAAAAGTCTTGCAAACTATTATAAAGATTCCTCTTTGGTTCCCTTTGTAGCTTCTCTTAAAGGCGCTGATCCTGCTCTAATTCGTTTTGAAGAATCACCTGTCATTCCACCTAAATATTATTATTCCAAAGCTGAAGAATTTGTCTATACTAATAATACTAACGACGTTAACTTTTATCTTTCGCAGGTAAACTGGAGAAAAATCAGTTACACGGCATTGGCTTCCGCTCACGCTCCGACCCCAAAAAATAATTCAAACGTTGCAGCCAATGAATACGACCATTTTGTATTTAAGCAATTGATCAAAGGCAACAAGACCGGCAACCTTCTGCATGACATTTTTGAAAACATTGATTTTACAAGTAGTGAGTATTGGAGTTATCCTGTTGAAAGAGCTTTGAAGAAGTTTTTGCCTAAGCACCGGCAGGAGTATGCGCCCATGCTAATTCAGTTATTGCAGCAGGTGACGAAAGTAAATATTGACGTAGCGGGTGAATGCATTACGCTTGCAGACATACCTGATGAAAAACGCTTAAATGAATTGGAGTTCGATTTTAATGTCCCCGTATTCAACCCTGGTGATCTTGCCGCTTTCGAAGAAGACGAAGCGCGCATAAACATAAAATACAATCACGATCTTGAAGGCATCATGAATGGTAAAATGGACATGTTCTTCGAACACAACAGCAAGTTCTACATACTCGACTGGAAGTCAAATTTCCTTGGAGATTCTTTAGATTACTATAAAAAAGAACTGCTTCCTGAAGCGATGAGCGAGAACAATTACCATTTACAATACCTGCTTTATACAGTCGCAGCAAAAAAATATCTCCAAAGTCGTCTGGCCGGTTTTAATTACGAGCTTCACTTCGGCGGGGTGATCTACATGTTTGTAAGAGGGGTGAGGGAAGGATTAGATAGCGGGGTATTTACCTGTCGACCAGCTTTAGATAAGATTGAGAAGCTGGAAACAATGCTGAGTGAGGAAGTTTTGGGGTAAAAGGTAGGCCTACATGTATCATTGTTACCCTACCGTTGCCCTACAGCTCTTTGTTAAGGTAAAACGACAGATGGCATAATGTTTATTACAAATTATTATATGTCAACTACACCTAAATTCATTGTTGTCGCCGGTACCTCAGCAGGTGGTATCAGGGCTTTAGAAGAACTGGTAATGCAGCTTACGCCTGAGATGGATGCAGCGTTTTTTATGGTGCTTCACTTATCCAGAAAAGGCATTGGGGAATTCCTCTTTCAGCGACTAAGCAATCACACCTCACTAACGTGTAAAGTAGCTACAAACGGAGAGCCGATTGAAAGAGGAGTCATTTATATAGCTCCTCCTGACAACCACCTCCTGGTGTCAAAGGGGCGTGTCGTTGTTGGCAGAGGTGCCCGCGAGAACGGGTGGCGCCCTTCGATCAATAACTTATTTCGTTCGGCGGCAGCTTCCTATAGCTCCCGCGTTATTGCAATCATTCTTACAGGTCTTCTTGATGATGGTTCCACTGGCATGCGGGCTGTAAAAAGATGTGGAGGAAGTTGTATTGTCCAGGATCCAAACGAGGCAGACTACCCTGACATGCCTCTTTCTGTATTAGATGATATGCAGGTGGACTATGTTGCCTCGTTAACAAATATGGGAACAGTTCTTTCATATATTTTTAATACTAAAGAGGATGTACCTGAGGCTGAGGTGCCGCACGATGTTATGATAGAGACAGAGATTGATCTGAGAGTATCAACCAGGATAGATGATATAAGCCAGTTTGAAAAAATTGATATTAATTGCCCTGATTGTGGGGGAGGTTTGTACATGACCCAAAAAGAGCCGCCCACTCATTTCCGTTGTCATGTTGGTCATTCTTATTCAGAAAGGGAACTTTTAATACGTGTGTCTGAAGTGATGGAAAACACTTTCTGGACCTCGTTGCGTATGATGGAAGAAAGACGAACTCTTCTTATGAACTTATGTAAAAAAGATGCTGATCGAGGTTATACCAAGACTTCAGAACGGCATCTCGGCCTTGCCAAAGAAATGGAGGTGCACATAGAAAATTTGAAACAGATTTTGTACACGTCTACAGAGGTTGAGTGAGGGTGGCAACATTAATGTGGAAAAAAGTTTAGCATTAGAAGAAAAATAAATTTCGTTTACAAAAGTCCATTTTTTCAGCCGCTAATCGTCCCTTAAACCTTGCGTATTAGGATGTTGGCACCAGCCCCAATATTCTATTATACATTTTAGTAAACTCAACATCTCAAGGTAGGTGCCTGGTTTACGAAAATACCCTTGAACAGACAGGCTGTAAGCATTTGCTATTTCTTTTCGATTTCCTGTAGTTGACAAAAATAGAAACGGAATACATTTCATTCTTAGATGTTCATCTTTATGTAACATTTCTCGTAGCTCCAGCCCGCCAACGGTATTCATATTCACATCGCACAAAATAAATAATGGCTGGGGTTGGGAGTTCTTGAGAAATTTTAAGGCGCTGCCTCCTTCTTTAAAGCACAACAGTTCATTCTTAACCTGTAGTTCTTTAAACGCTTCTGTAAGCAACTCCAAATCTTCATCGTCGTCATCAATAATAATAATTGGATAGTTTTCCATGATTATAGTTATGCTACAAAATATAACAATAGAGTGACTATTAAAAGCTTAGTGAAAGGGTAAGCTACAGTCGCTGAAAGGTATTTGGTACAAGCTGTGCGACGCAACGGCCAAAAAATTGTAAAACCAAGGCTTGGCCCAAAATCTTCAAAACAAGTTTCGTGAGAATTTGACGTAGAAAATTTCCCTTCTCCTGGCGCCTTCAATTGCATTTTCTCCCCTTGATTACTTTTGGCATAATTATAGAAAGGGGGATGGAAAATAAGTTATCTATTTTTTTACGGATAAACATTAAAATTAAAATTATGAAACAGAAATTATTGTTGTTAACAATAGTACTTGTTGCAGTCGCAGCAAGTGTTAAAGCGCAGTTTATTGATCTTAGTACGGGGAAAACCGTAACATTGGTTAAACACAGTGGTAACGGTATGATGTTCAATACCGAAACACAAAGGCCGGTTCATATTTATGTAAATCCTACAACCAACGATACTTTTTACGGTAGAACAGGAGAGGTGATCAATGGTAAAGTAATGCGTAATTCGACCGGAGCTTTTAGCTATCAAGGTGATGCAGATTATGTATTTAGGGATGGAGAATTCAGATTAAGGTCAGAAGCTGATTCAGCCGGATATAAAAAAGTGTTTCAACGAGATGGCGATGTAAAAGTTAAATATGACAATTATAAAAGAAAAAATGAGATTGATGGGGATGTGAAAGTAAAGAATGGTGATGCCAAGGTTAAAGTTGAAACAGACGGAACAAGGAAAATAAAGGATGGGGCTTTTAGAAGTAAGAAAGACAAAGCGGGAAATGTGAGAATAAAGGATGATAGTTCAAAAGTGAAATTCAACGCAGATGGAAGCGTGAAAATAAAAGATAAAAGAGAAGACTATAAGGGGAAAGTCGATGAGGATGGTAAAATAAAGGAGAAAGAAGGTAACATAAAAACGAAAGTAAAAGGAGATAAAACGAAAGTAAAACAGGTGGAATAATGGTAAGATAAAAAGTTGAATTTATTATTATTTTGAATTGAAGATTGGTTCGTAAGAACAGTAAGCAAAAAAAGAGGTTGCCTTGAAAGCAACCTCTTTTTTTACGTCATTTATTTGTGCTACTATTTGCGTAGCGTAACCTCTGGTATTTTGGTTTCCTTATCCTTTACGACTTTAATATCATTAAGAGTGGTTTGAACATATCCATTTTCTCCTGTGAAAGTTACCTTGTAGGTACCTTCTGCCAATCCGCGGATTTTATATTCACCTGACTTTTCAGCTATTGCTGCTCCGGCTCCATTCGTGTTGTAAATCTTTATAACTGGATGTGCGTCGGCTGGAAAAACCTTTCCTGACACCTGGCCAAATTGTTTATTGCAAAAAGGTTTAATTAACGGCCTCAAAAAGAAGCGACCATTTTGTTCTATTATAGAATTGGCAATATCAAAATCTATCCAGAAACCGTGATGATTTAAACCAATTGGTTCATGGTGCCTGTTATGAATTCTAACATAAACGTAATTGTTTATTGCCGGATGCAAAGTCAATGGAATGGTTACACCACTTCTAACGATAGAATTGTTATTACCTAAAGTAAGCCTGATTTTTCTTACTCTTCCGTTTACAGCTCCCTGCGCAAACAAGGTATCTACCCCATTTTTTAATTTTAAAATATCGTACACTCCTGGTCTTATGGTTAGCGTATCCCATTTGCCGTACTGATCTCTGGATTGACGATCGTTGTCTGAGTCTTTATCATTGTCGTCAAAATGATCGTCGTCGTCGTCTTCCTGTTCTCCGACATGTTCTCTGTTTTTATGACCTTCCTGCACCTTTACCTCTACATATCTGACGTCGATAAAAACGTTATCAAACAAACCTGCGTCGTCTGTTAAGAACACTGATACTTTTTCTTTCTCATTATTTGTATCTGACGATTTGTTGCAAGCCGTTGCAGCGAGTATAGCAATACCTGTCAGCACAGAAAATGCCGTAAACAACTTTTGGAATAATTTCATGGTGAATTTGATTTTTAAACAATACCCTATAACGGAATAGTTCAACAAGTTATTTCCCTAAAGAAAATTTTATTAATACAACCAGATGTGCAGATGCATGCAAGCACTTGCGCGCCAGTGTGAAGTTTTATTGTAAAGGAGTCTGCTATACGGAAACCAACTTTCTTAGACAGTTTTGATTTTGCTCTTAAATTTCTTTATTGCTTCTCTGCTGTGCTCGCTTAATATCAGCCTTCCACTTATGCTAGCTCTTTCTTTAAGCAATTCATCCCAGTTTTCAGTTCCGGCCCAAAATTCTCGTTTTAATTCTTTTATTGCTTCCGGGTTACTGTGAGACAATGTGAATGAGAGCCTTTCAATAGACTCTTCCATACCGGCGGTTTCGGGATGTAACTCTGCATATAATCCCTTTCTCCTGGCCCAGTCGGCAGAGCGCCACGTATTAGAGTCAATGGTGAGTTGGGTAAACGACGACAGCCCGATTTTTCGTTGAACTACTGGCCCGATGACAAACGGTCCAATTCCAATTGCCAACTCGGTTAGTTTAATGTCTGCACCTTCAACAGCAATAGCATAATCGGCAGCAGCAGCTATACCAACACCGCCACCAAGGCATTTTCCATGAATTCTTCCTATGATAAACTGGGGTGTCTTGCGCATTGCATTGATCACTTTTGCAAAACCGCTAAAAAATTGTGCACCTTCCTGTACCGTTGTAATCTTCTCAAGTTCATCAAAGGAGGCACCCGAACAGAAAGCTCTGTCACCACCCGATTTAAGAATTATGACTTTTGTATTTGAATTTACCCCTTCGCTATGTATTGTTTGAGCAAGAGCCTCAAGTAACTTACCTGGCATCGAATTGCCTTGCTCGTGATAAAATTCTATTGTTGTTATACCATGTTCTTTTTCAGTTTTTACATAACCTCCGCTTATTTCGGTAATCATAGTTCGCAATTTTTAAATTTTGTTTTGATGTTTGAAACTGGAATACAACTACAATAACATCGGTAATAGGAACTTTAATAGTACTTAGTTTCAGTTTGTTACCAACTTCAATTTATATGCCCGCTCTTTTTATGAACATTAAAATGATGCGTTGACCTGCTGCCTTTTCAATTTATACGCTAAAGTTGCAAGAAGGTTAGCAGTACAAGAAAAAAGATGAATAGAAATTTATGGTGCAACTTTCCGGGAACGAATTTCGGATGTTCCCAGATGACACCAACCATCTCCAATCTATATACCCCATCGATCAAAAACAAAAGCCTTCCATTTGACAGGAAGGCTTGCAGTTGGTATTGGTGCGGTAAATTTATACGATGCGTTTATCTATTTCAGCACAAAGACTATCAAAGATTTCGTCCACCGATCCTTCGCCTGGAATATTTATTACTTTATTGAATTTACGATAATAATCTGCCACCGCTGATGTTTTTTTGTGGTATTCTATAATTCTTGCCCGGATTACAGCCTCGTTATTATCGTCGCTTCGGCCGCTGGTAAGGCCGCGATTTAATAAACGTTTTACCAATTCCTCTTCACTCACTTCAAGCGCCAGTACTACACCTATTTCTGTTTGCTTTAGCTTCAGCAGCTTATCCAACGCTTCAGACTGTGCTTCAGTACGTGGAAAACCGTCGAAAAGAAAGCCTTGCGCTTTTGGATTATTATCTAATGCAGAACTGATCATCCCGATGACGACTTCATCCGGAACAAGCTGTCCTTTATCCATAAAATTTTTTGCTTCCAGTCCCAGCGGTGTCTGGCTTGCAATCTCATTTCGCAAAATATCGCCTGTTGACAGATGTTTCAACCCGTATTTCGAAATAAGCCTTTCACTTTGTGTACCTTTACCGCTGCCTGGAGGACCAAACAAAATAATATTGAACATTATCGAACTTACCTTGAATGAGCGGCAAATATAAGGGTTGAGTATTAAAAATCCTTTAACAGTTTCCGCTGTTTTTTACCAGATTATTGTTAATCGTTCTAAGAAATTCGGTTTAGGTTTAACATCTGAAAACCATTTGGTCTTTACCAGCGTTAATTTAAAAGAAAAGCAATCAATGAAAAATTGGATTTTCATCTTTATTGCAACTGTCAGCTGGTACGGTTGTTATTCTCAAACTGAAAAAACGACAAAAATGGATTCTACAAAAAATGATAACCCTGTTTCAAAGGCAGATAGCAGCAAACCGATATTAAGCGATGAAGAATATAAAAAAGTTCTGTCACCTGAAGTGTATTACGTAGCAAGGCAAAAAGGAACAGAAAGACCGTGGACGAGCAAGTTTGAAAATTTGAAAGATATCGGTACTTATTATTGTGCAGTTTGCGGAAACGCCCTTTTTAAAAGTGATACTAAATTCGATAGCGGATGTGGATGGCCAAGCTTTTACGAGCCGATCAGTAAAGGATCAATCATTTATCTTCCGGATAATTCTCACGGCATGACCCGTACCGAAGTGGAGTGTGGAAAATGCAAATCTCATTTAGGACATGTATTTGAAGACGGCCCACCGCCAACAGGTTTAAGATATTGTATTAACGGTGTGGTGCTTGACTTTGAGAAAGCAAAGGCTGCTGAAAAAAGTTTCGACGCAGAACAGGCGAAGCCTAAAGATCACAGTTAGTGGTTTATTAATAATTCAAAAAAAACTTTTAAAAATGCTGCTAATTAGTTTACAACTTTTAGCAGCATTTTTAATTAAGCGTTTTGTGGGAGCATACGTTAGGATTTCTATTGAGCAATGTTGTGTCACTCACTTTTAATTGTAACAAGAAATCAGAAATTTTATTTAACAGGAATTAAAGCCACTTTAGCGGTTTGGTGTTAATTTAGCGGCATTAAATTGAGTAACAATGCTGAAACCATAATTGGTTCGGAAATAG
>JAOQAJ010000052.1 GCA_025963675.1 Segetibacter sp. | reverse complement strand
TCGATTGGCTCATAAACACCGGTAGTGTCATTATATGCGAAATCAGAAACAGCAGCCCAGGGCTACAAGTAAACGGAAGTGAGTTGCACCAGCTGGGCATTAATCAAGTTAGCCTGGTTAAAAGCCGGAACGGTTAAAGTTGCAGCATCACGGGGAACAGTGTTAGTGATTGTGTAAGGAGCCACAAACACACCATCCAGGCTAACACTTTTGTCAAAAGCGAAACCTTTTAAATACTGCCTTTGTTGAGAAATCAAAATAGCTCTATAACCCCTCGCTTCAGTTCCATCTTCTTAATTGATTTTCTTCGATACAGCAGTTAGGCGACCCGGTCATTTGCGGTCAATCATTGGCTTTATAATTTCAACGCAACAAACTCAAAAGAAGGGCTTGTTTGAAATGGTACAGGTTTTTTAGTTTCCGTGGTCACATTTTCACAATTCGTGGTCACATTATTGTTATGGTCACATTTGTGGTTACAAAACAAAAAAGCAGCTATGATTAAATCATAACTGCTTTTTTGTTAAGCTCCCCCTCCCCGACTTGAACGGGGGACCCTCTGATTAACAGTCAGATGCTCTAACCAACTGAGCTAAGGAGGAATTTTTCCAATTCGGTGTGTTTGAATTGGGTTGCAAAAATAGGGGATTAAGTATACCTGCAAAAAAAATTTTTTGAGAAAACCGCTGTAAATTTTGTTACCCTATATTAGTACCCCTGTTATGAAATCAGAGCTGAAGAATGATTGAAAAATGACATTTGAACGGAGCGTCGCAACGGTTGTCGCACTAAGGGTTGCTGGTCGCTACCTCATTTCCCTACTTAAAAATGTTTATCCAGCTACTTTCTTCAAAACCAACAAATATCCCTGCCTCACGCTCCTCTATTGCATACACTTTTAAATAATATCCCTCGCCACTCACATTACGGCCATTGGTCAGGTTAAACTTATACCGGTGAAGGGGACAAACTATATTTCCGGTTGCATCAATAAAGCCATCAGCAAGAATACCACTGGCATGGGGGCATTTGTAAGCGCAGGCGTAAACCTGTTCGCCCATTTTCGCCAGGGTAATTTTTTTGCCGCCAACTTCGGTTGCCATTAAGTTGTTGGTTTGCCAGTTCAGTTCATTTTTGCTGTCAGCAACTTTAAACCACTTTATGTTTTTCGCGGGCATTAGAAGAAATATTCAGACTTGTATGGGTAACGGATCTGGTACATTTCCCTTACCTTATTTAGGATCGTTTGCCTTAATTCATCAATATTTTTTCTTTCAAGAGCGGAAACAAAAACACAATTTCCACGCGTGATATTTTGCCATCTTTGTTTCAGGTCCTGCAAAATCTCCTGCTTTACGTCATCTTCAAGCCATTCATCGAACGTTTGCTTTTCGTATAAGTCCATCTTGTTGAAGATAGTCAGGATTGGTTTTTCAAAAGCTTTCAAATCCTGCAGCGTCTTGTTTACAACACCTATCTGGTCCTCGTACTGCGAATGTGAAATGTCTACCACATGCATTAATATATCCGCTTCTCTCACCTCATCAAGTGTGCTCTTAAAACTCTCTACGAGGTGGTGCGGCAATTTTCTTATGAAACCTACGGTATCGCTCAACAGGAATGGAGTACTTTCGAACACAACTTTTCGCGTCGTTGTATCCAGCGTGGCGAACAGCTTATTTTCGGCAAAAACTTCACTTTTACTTAAAAGGTTCATGATGGTGCTTTTGCCAACGTTGGTGTAACCAACAAGCGCAACACGAATAAACTCACCACGATCTTTACGTTGGGTAAAAGATTGCTTGTCGATTTCTACAAGCCTTTTGCGAAGCAGGCTTATTTTATCTTTTACAATCCTGCGGTCAGTTTCAATCTCCGTTTCACCGGGACCTCTTGAACCGATACCGCCCCCTTGTCTTTCAAGGTGACTCCACATACCTCTTAGTCTCGGAAGAATGTATTGATATTGTGCCAGCTCAACCTGAACCTTCGCCTGTGCAGTGCGGGCCCGACTCGCAAAAATGTCAAGAATTAGGTCACTTCTGTCAATCACCTTTATTGCAAGCTCTTTCTGAATATTCGATATTTGCGAGCCTGTCAACTCATCGTCGAAAATCGCAATTTGAATCTCTTTTTCCCAAACGTAATCTTTTATTTCCTCGAGCTTTCCTTTACCAACAAAGGTTTTGCTGTCGGGATGGGCCATCTTTTGATAAAATGTTTTTACCGCTACTGCTCCTGCGGTTTCGGCGAGAAATGCCAGTTCGTTTAAATATTCCTTTACTTCAGCTTCTGTCTGGTCTTTATGAACCAATCCAATTAATACTGCTTTCTGCTCCTGTTCTATCTTATTATTCTTATCGATCAAAGTGATATAATTTTTAATAAAGGTACTATAGTAAAAAAAGAAAGCCACCGGCATAATACCGATGGCTGCCAAAAAAATAGTTTCAAATTACAGGCCACTTATAGCGATGCCAATCGAATAAGGCCTTATCTCGGTTGGTCCTGCAACATCTTTTAGGAATGAGGTTATTTGATAAGCTCCGTATAAACTTAAGATACCATAGCCGATTCTGGCAGTAGCAGCCAGACGAGTGGTATTAAAAAATTTCTTGCTGCTCTCCTTTTGAATATACGGATTGATTGTGTTGCCGTTTTTATCCTGCAAAGTTTTCCCCTTCGTATAAGCACTTAACATTGTTCCAATCTTTACGCCTAATGCAGCTTTAAACGCCGAATTATTGTTTTCGGGATTGGAATTATATCTCAACTCGATCGGCGCTTCAGCATAAACTGTGGTAAGCTTAAACTTTTTGAAGTGGTTAACTGAGTCAACTTTCCTAAAAGGCAAAGTATTTCCGGTTGATTTAACATCCACATATCTTTTGTCAAAAAACATGTTACTGCTTCCAATACCAACCCCTAAGCCTACGCTCATTTTAGGATTGGTCTTAAAAGGTTTATCAAGCATTATATATGCATTAAAAAAACGAGAAAACCCGCTTGGTTTCGTGCTGTCGTTTGTACCTGTCCAGTTATCGAAACCATATTGAACCATGAAGTGATCGTTTGAACGATTACTGAGATCAATCTTGCTCCATTGTTTTTTGGCAGGAGTTTCTACCGGAATTGATGGTACAGGAGCAACAACGTTACTATCGGTTCTTGGGGTGGTTGGTGTTGTTTGTGAGTGAACAGCCTGCAGGCAGATAAGGCAAACAGCAGTAAAGAAAAATTTCTTCATAAAGTAATTTCTATTGATAATGTTTTGGTGCACATGTAATCGTCAATCTGCATGGCAGTGTTAAAGTGCGGCAAAAATAACTGAATTGCAATCATTTATTTGGTTAAAATAAAGTCAAAAGAAACGGGTTAAAAGCAATGGAAGTTAGCTTAGGAGCTATAGGAAGGCGCCTGTTGTCTAAATACCTTCAGGACCAAAAATAACGCTGCGAGCAAAATTATTCCTCTTATTTAGCGTTAATGTGAGACCAGACCGGAAAAGGCCAATTAGTTTTATAAATTGCAAGTATGAGCGAAAATATTTTATTGAATAAAAGTGTGCTGGTAGCTGAAGACAACGCAATTAACCAAATGGTCGTTAAACACACATTATTAAAATTGGGAGCAAGTGCTGACATCGCCGGTGATGGAGCTGAAGCGATAGAAAAATGTAAGAAAAATAAGTACGACCTCATTTTAATGGATATTCAAATGCCTTTGATGGATGGATACGAAGCAACAACCTACATTAGAAATCAATTGCAAAGCAATGTTCCTATAATAGCGATGACTGCGTTCGGGCTGAACGGTGAAGATGAAAAGTGTTATGAATGTGGAATGAACGATTATGTTTCCAAGCCTTTTACAATAGAAAATTTAAGTACCGTTATTCAAAAAGTTTTATCAGTGCCATCAGAAGTAACCCACAATCCGCATATTCTTGTTAGTAGAAATATTTCAGTAGACCTTTCAATGTTATATGACATTTCTGGTGAGGATGAAGCATACATATGTGTAATGGTTCAGACCTTTTTAGAAAATATGCCTAATACGCTGAAAAAGATTGACCAGTGCTTGTCGGATGAGAATTGGGATGGCTTATTCCAGGCCGCTCATTATGCTAAGTCAACGCTTTCTGTAATTAAAGTAAGCGAGATGTTTGACGCAGTTCTTGCAATTGAATTAAGTGCAAAGAACAAAATAAACCTGCAAACATTACCTGCTCTCGTGCAAAAACTAAATGATGGATTCGTAATTGCCGAAGAACTTTTATCTAAAAAATTCATCGTAGCTTGTAACTGATTTTTAACCCTAACTTGTTTACCTAATATTGCTTGTACGTCGTACTTTGCAGAAGAAATTAAAGTGAACCTTTGATTTCGCCCAATTTAAACTAATATGAAGATTTTAGTCGCAGAAGATGAGCCACTAATGCTAATGGCCATAGAGGCAAAATTAAAAAATGAAGGTTTTGAAGTAATCGGAACGCAGGATGGACGCCAGGCATTAAAGGCACTCGAAACAACTCTCCCCGATCTTATCATTACCGACATATTGATGCCTTACACATCAGGTCTTGAGTTGATCAGCATTGTAAAATCAAACCAAAATAAAAAAATACCAATTATTGTCTTATCAGGTTTAGGCCAGGAAGATACAGTTATGGAAGCCTTTCAGCTAGGTGCCGACGACTTTATCACCAAACCTTTTAATCCGACAGAGCTTTCCGTAAGGGTTAAGCGTTTATTAAAAATTCCTACAGGTACGCCAACGAAAAGAAAATAAATAGTGCTTAAAGTTATTTAAGTAACCGAAAAAGACTTCCTCACAATAAAGGGAAGTCTTTTTAGTTTAAGAACCGGTAACTATTTAAAAGTTAGTTACTTATCCTATTTCCAATCCTATATAAAAACCAAATTTTTATGAGAGTTCTTTTCGTACAGGAGCACCCGTTCCTTGCTACTGCCCTAAAGTTAACCATGCGTTCAAAGGGCTTTGATCTTGTAGTTTCTGAAGACACCACTCACGCTAACGCTGTTATGGCCGAAGTTAATCCCAATATAGTTATTGCCGACATCAGCCAGGGAGGTGGAATTTCATATGTTGAAGAGGCTAAAAAGAAAAACGTTCCCGTAATTGTTATAAGTGCTAATGGTAAAGAGAATGATCTGCAAAATGCATTTGACAAAGGAGCCGATGATTATATTTGTTTGCCATTGTCCCTTTCTGAATTAGCTCTTAGAGTGAGCATCTTAACCAGATCGAGCGTAGCTTAAATATATTTCTCCCTAATCTTTATTGAAGTTTTTTTAAGATACCAGCATCGCAATGGAAGCATCATTGTTGCGTCGCAATCACTTCATCCGTAACACAATTAGCAGCATCAGTATCAGTTGACACAGGGTAGCTTTTCAATACAAGCTTTTGCGAAAAAAGCAACTGTTGTAAACGAGTAAATTGTCTTTATTTCTTTAATAACTGACAAGAAAAGAAGCTATGAAAAGATACAGTACAAGGGCTACGGTGAGCAGACAAGTTTTTTTGCAACACGTATAACACAGATCGAGAGGATTAGGCAGATTACCGAGCTAAGAAAACCTGAACCAATCCGTTTTTATCCGGAAA
>JAOQAJ010000049.1 GCA_025963675.1 Segetibacter sp. | reverse complement strand
CATCAACATTCATTATCATTAATATTGCATATTAAAATCTTACATCATGAACGAGATAGTTGAACGATTAACCCAACAGGCAGGACTTACTCCCGAACAAGCGCAAAAAGCAGTTGAGACAATTGCTGATTTTGTAAAAGAAAAATTCCCGATGCTGGGTGGTGCAGTAGACCAAATCTTCACTTCGGGTGGTGCGGGAGGATCAAGCGCTGGAGGTTCTGGTTTTGGAGGATTCGGTGGATTTGGCCAATAAATTTAAAGACGATGGTTTATTGAAACGCAATCGCCAGCCTCCGGCTGGTGATGCCTTTTTTAAGCCTCTGGCTTATATTCTTAGTTATTGATCTTTTTACCAATCGGCAAGATGCCGGGCTAACACAACACCAGCCAGAGGCTGGCGATTGCAATCGAAACAGTTGTTGGCCCTATTTCAGCACTTCTCTCGCAATTACTATTTTTTGAATTTCACTGGTTCCCTCGCCGATGGTGCAAAGTTTCGAGTCGCGGTAGAATTTTTCTACAGGAAAATCTTTAGTATAACCGTAGCCACCGAAAATTTGCACCGCGTCAGTAGAGACCTTTACTGCTACTTCACTAGCGTAGTACTTGGCCATTGCTGACTCTTTGGTCATTGGCTCGCCTCTCATTTTTAAATCACAAGCTTGTAGTGTCAGCAGTTCTGCAGCTTCAATTTCTGTCGCCATATCTGCCAGCTTAAAACTAATGCCCTGGAAACTTGAAATCGGTGTATCAAATTGGTGACGTTCCTTAGAATATTGCAAAGCTGCTTCAAAAGCTCCCTTTGCTATCCCAAGGCTCAATGCCGCAATTGAAATTCTTCCTCCATCCAGTATTTTCAAAGACTGCCTAAATCCATCTCCAACCTCACCCATTCGTTGTGCATCACTAATCCGACAATTATCAAAGATCATCTCGGCAGTTTCACTGGCCCGCATACCGAGTTTGTTTTCTTTTTTGCCCCCTGCAAATCCCGCAGTTCCTCTTTCCACAATAAATGCTGTGCAATTGCCACTTGTTCTGGGCTCACCTGTGCGGGCAATCACTACTGCTACATTTCCTGAAATTCCGTGAGTAATCCAGTTTTTTGTACCATTTAAAATCCAGTCATCACCATCGCGGACAGCTGTTGTTTTCATGTTAGCAGCATCACTTCCTGTATTTGGTTCGGTCAAACCCCAGGCTCCAATAAACTCACCGTTTGCCAGCTTCGGCAGGTATTGCCTTTTTTGGTCTTCATTTCCAAAAAGCATAATATGGCCAGTGCAAAGAGAATTATGTGCTGCCAGACTCAATCCGATTGATCCACACACTTTGGATATTTGCTGTATGATTTCTACGTATTCATAATATGAAAGCCCGGCACCGCCATATTCTTCAGGTACTAAAACACCCATTAAACCAAGCTCACCTAGTCTCTTAAAAATTTCAACCGGAAACTCTTGGCTCTCATCCCATTGCATTACAAATGGCTTGATGTGTTGTTGTGCAAAATCCCTTGCTGTTTGTGCAACCTGTTCCGTTAATTCCGATGTTTCAAAATTCATGAATAGCAACCTTTAATAGGAAACAAAAATACGCGAAAGGGTATTTAAAAACCGTAGGTTTAAAACAATAACAAATCGCCACTAAAAACATTAATCGTTGTTACAGTACTAAGTAAGGAGCAATCTTGTTAAAAAGCTCGTCGGGTATGATCTCAATTTTCCGCAGGTCTTCTATTGACTTGTAAGTACCGTGTTGAGCTCTGAAATTTACTATCGCATTTGCAATGTTCCACTTTATGTAGGGATGCACCTTTAATTCATTTGCATCTGCCGTATTGATATTAATTTTCCTTATTGACGCATTCGCACATTGCAATCGAACCTTTATCTTTTGAAAAGTGCTGTCAGGTATCCCATAAGTTTCACCCATTTGATTTACTGAATTAAATCCACCGAGTTTTTCTCTAAAGTTTACAATACGTGCAGCAAGTTTACTTCCAATGCCAGGGAGAGCAATAAAATCAGATGTGTCGGCGGTATTAATTTCTATGATTCTTGTTCGGAAGTTTTCTTCAGGTTTTTTAGCAGGTGCAGTATAACTATGATTTTGTAAGCTGGTTTTGGCACTGGTTTCCTTTTCTGCAATTCTTACATAAGAAACAAGCCGATCTGCCTCTTGCGTTCGAAGACCATAAATTTTTCGAATGTCGTCCGGCTGCCTGAACTTATACCCTTTAGCCACAAAATTTTGAATAGTATGAATCGTTTTTTCTCTCACTCCCAATCTTTTCCATCCTGCTGCATCCAGCGTATTTGGATCAAAGGCGAACAACTCTCCTTCATTCGTTTTGTAATTGTCATAATGTTTTGGTCTGTAATAGTCAGGCGTCTCATCGTCTCGCTGGTAGGCAAAAGGCTTGTGTGAAGTATCTATCGATATTTTAAGTTGTGCAAGTTCTTTTTGAAAAGCGTCTTTTTCAATATGAGTTTTGCTAACCGGCCAAAAACGGGGGATTGTATAAATTAAGACAGAAAGAAAAATGGTAATAAAAATGCCGTTCCTTTCTTTTTTCGAAAAGGTCAGGTAGTCTTTTACAAACGCTCGCCATCTCGATTGCATCAGTAATATTAATGAAAATATTAATACAATCGAAATCAGATAAACAGTTTCATCCCGTCAAAAGCAAGGGACATTCCTGCCGGCAGCACTTTGTTTATTTCAGTCGTTAGTCCGAGCTGATGACTGATGTGGGTAAAATAACCCGTTGGAACTTCCAGCTCCTGGATGAGGGCTACGGCTTCACTTAATGAAAAGTGAGAAATATGGGGTTCATTTCTCAGTGCATTTAACACAATTATTTCACTTCCTTTAATCTTTTCCTTCTCAGAATCATCAATCGCGTTTGCATCAGTGATGTAGGTAAACTTGCCAAAACGAAAACCATACACAGGCATTTTAAGATGCCAGACAAGAATAGGCATGATCGGGATATCTCCAATCACAAATGGCTCTAATGTTATTTCGTGCAGGTTTACTTTCGGGATTCCCGGATAGGCCAATTGTTGAAAGGCATAAGGAATTTCTTTTTTTACCCCTTCCAAAGACATGTGGTTAGCATATACATCAGTTGGCTTTCGGTTAAAGAATTGGAATGCTCTTGTGTCATCTATTCCCGCAATATGGTCTTTGTGAGGATGGGTGATTAGTAAGGCATCTATTCTCTTAACTTTCTCGCGCAACATCTGGTATCTGAAGTCGGGTGTTGCATCTATGATAATGGTTGTGGTAGATGACTGAACCATTATACTGCTTCGCAGACGCGCATCTTTATAATCGTCAGAGCTACAAACTTCACATCCGCATGCAATCATTGGTACTCCACTGCTGGTACCGGTTCCAAGAAAGGTTATTGTAAGATGAGGATAGCTCACGATTACAAACCTACACGAAATTGACAATCTTCTGAAAAGAGAAATCTGAATGTAAAATTAAAAGAAGGACGTTTTTTAAACTGTATTTGAGCGTTCGCTATATCTCAGCTTTTTATTGCAGATAATATTCTTTATGTAGCCGGCAATGGATTTCTATCAGACATCGTTGTGTCACACACTTTTACTGAAACAAATCATTCAACGGTTTTCCAAGCGATCGTTACACCCCTTCGACGTTAGGCGCTTCTTCAGTGGGCACTTCGTCTTTCACCTCGGCCTCATTAGCTTTAGCGTCATTTTTTTGCGCCGCTTCAAGTGCCAGGGCAGCGGCTTTCTTCCTTAGTTCATCGTACAACTTTTGAGACTCGTGAGTCAGCAAATCAAGATTGATATTTAATTGAGGAATGAGATCGAGCAATGTATTGATGCGCCCTTCTACATCTAAAAACTTGTTAAGCACTACAACTTTCTTTGCCTCAAGTATACAATAACCGCTTTGAAATGTACCTCTCTCATAGCGAACAACATATTCGCCTTCATCTAAGATCTTTTCAATTTTGTTTAATGTCGCCTGGTTATATTTCATAAGTTGCTGGCTTTAAAGCCTCTTTTGTAACCACAAAAATACTCGTGACTTTTTTTATTGTTGGTTTCAATTATCCACAGCATATTATGATAACTGCTGAAAAGCATTCAAAAAAGTTGCAGTGTGCGACGCAACGATTTCGAAAAAAGTACTAACGCTGACCAGCAAAAAAAAACAATAAAAGTTAGGAGACTTTGCTTACCATTTTTACCACGGGCACTATCATTTCCTCCATACTTACTCCACCATGTTGAAAGGTGTTGCGGTAATAGTTTACAAAATGATTGTAGTTATTTGGGTAACAGAGGAAACCGTCTTCCTTTGCAAAAATGAAAGACGAATTCACATTTGGCACCGGCAATCCTGCCTGCCGCGGATCTTTAAATGCCAGCACATCTTTAGGCTCGTAGTTTAAATTACGCCCGTGCTTATACCTTAGGTTAGTCGTCGTTTGTTTATCCCCGATTACTTTGTATGGTGTTTTCACCTTAACCGTTCCATGGTCGGTAGCAACGATCAGGTTTACTTTTTTATCTGCTATTTTTTTAAGCGCCTGGTTTAGCGAAGAGTGCTCAAACCAACTGCGCGTGATGCTGCGATAACTGATCTCGTCACCAGCCAATTCTTTCAGCACCTCCATCTCGGTACGGGCATGACTAAGCATATCGACAAAGTTGTAAATGATGATGTTTAGATCATTGCCCATCAGGTTGTGAATGTTGTTTACGAGATGTAAACCTTCACTGTTATTTACAACTTTTGTATAACTGTATTTGATATTGTCTTTTCTAAGCCTTTTCAATTGTCCTTTAAAAAAGGTCTCTTCAAATAAGTTCTTTCCACCTTCTTCGTCATCGTTTTTCCACTCTACCGGAAATTGTTTTTCGATATCGATCGGCAATAAACCGCCGAAAATTGCATTCCTGGAATATTGGGTTGCAGTAGGTAAAATGCTATAGAAAGTCTCCTCCTCCAGTATCCTGAAGTTTTCTGCAAACAATGGTTGAATTGCTTTCCATTGATCAAAACGAAGGTTATCTATTAATAGAAAAAAAGTAGGGATGCCCTTTTCAACATGTGGCAATACTTTAAACTGCAGCAAATTATGACTCATAATCGGTGCGTCATTTTTGGGATCGAGCCAGGAAGCATAATTGCGGCTTACAAATTTGAAGAATTCTGTATTTGCCTCCTGTTTCTGGCTATGCAATATTTCCTGCATTTCGGGGCTATCACTTTTTTCCATTTCAAGCTCCCAGTACACTAACTTTTTATAAATGTCCATCCATTCGTTGTAGTCCGGGTTACTATTTAGCGACATGAATAATTCACGAAACTGTTGCTGGTAAGCAGTAGTGGTTTTTTCTGCAACAAGTCTTCTATTGTCAATTATTTTTTTCAGGCTTAGCCAAACCTGGTTTGGGTTGACTGGCTTGATAAGATAGTCGCTTATTTCGTTGCCAATTGCATCATCCATCAAATTCTCCGTTTCATTCTTTGTGATGAGCACAATAGGTATCTGGGAATTGACTGCTTTTATCTGTGCAAGTGTTTGAAGGCCCGTGAGCCCCGGCATACTTTCATCCATGAGCACTACATCAACCGGGTTATCCTTCACATATTCTATAGCATCATATCCGTTTGTTAATGTGGTGACTTCATAACCTTTATTTTCTAAAAATATCTTTTGACTTTGTAAACTTTCTATTTCATCATCAACCCATAAAATTTTTGCTGCGGACATAATTCAAACACTTATTTGGTGTGCAATATTTCAAAAATACCCTTTTTAATACAGTCGATTGTAGATTTGCCGCAGGTATCCATATTTTAACAACAACTTTTTCAATGGCCGTACAACCGCGAAAGATTATTAATGACCCTGTTTACGGTTTTATCAGTATAAAGGATCCACTCATTTACAAAATCACTACACACACTTACTACCAGCGACTTAGGAGGATTTACCAGATGGCATTGGCTCATCTTGTTTATCCCGGTGCTGTACATACAAGGTTTCATCATTCGTTAGGTGCTTATCATTTAATGTCTAATGCAATTAGCGAATTACATAGTAAAGGAATTGATATAACACCGCAGGAAGAAGTTGCAGCAAAAGCAGCGATTTTATTACATGACATCGGCCATGGTCCTTTTAGTCATGCATTAGAAAACATCTTGTTGAAAGGGATTCACCACGAGACGTTAAGCCTGCACATCATGCGTTTATTAAATGATGAGTTTGGAGGAGAGCTACAAATGGCTATTGATATTTTTACTGATAAGTATCCAAAGCAATTTTTACATCAACTGGTAAGCGGGCAACTCGACGTTGACCGGATGGATTACCTGACAAGAGATAGTTTTTTTACCGGGGTGAGTGAAGGGGTTATTGGCTATGACAGGATCATAAAAATGATGACAGTACAAAACGGTGAACTGGTGGTTGAAGAAAAGGGGATCTATAGTATTGAAAAATTTTTAGTAGCACGCCGTTTGATGTATTGGCAGGTATACTTGCATAAAACGGTTTTGGTCGCAGAAAAAATGCTTATTAAAATCGTTGAACGGGTAAGGGCTATATACAGTGAAGAAGATAAAAAAATTATCACAGGCAGTGCGATTGATTATTTTTTGACAAGGTTTGACGGAGTGATGAATGAGAAAGCGATCCAGAATTTTGTGCGGCTTGATGATTTTGATTTTATGCATGCAATAAAAATTTGGAGCCTTCATCCTGATAAAGTCTTAAGCACTTTATGCCAGGGAATTTTAGATAGAAAATTATTGAAGATTAAACTTCAGGCTGAGCCGTTTATAACAGGTTTGGTGCATCAGAAACTGAAGGAAGCTTGTCAAAGATTAGGTATTACTGAAGAAGAAGGGGAATATCTTGTGTTTACTGGTGAGGCAGTTAATACGATGTACAAAACAAGCGATGAACGAATAAACATTGTATTTAAAAGTGGAAGTGTTAAGGATATCTCAGAAGTAGACAACGCGTTGATTCATAAAACGCTCAGCAGCACGGTGAAAAAATTTTATATTTGTTATTACGAATAGTGTTTTCCCCCGATAAGTTGGCCGGTAAATAAAATCACTTACAGTAAAAGCCAGATGCTTTTGCTAAATTTTTAAACATGACATTTACTGCAAATCAAATAGCGGTTTTAATAAAAGGGAAAATAGAGGGTAACCCCGATAGCTTTGCCGAAAGTTTTGGCAGGATCGAGGAAGCTCAAAATGGGCAACTGGCATTTCTTGCTAATCCAAAATACGAGGAATATTTGTATAGCACCAAGGCCTCTGTCGTTATTGTATCTGATAAACTTGAGTTAAAACAATCGGTAAATTCTACCTTAATTCGGGTTGCAGATCCGTACACCGCTTTTGCAAGTCTGCTTCATTATTACCAGGAATTAAAGACACAGCAATTGCAGGGGGTACAGGAACCTTGTTTCATTTCCCCTACAGCCAAAAAAGGAGATAACGTTTTTGTTGGTGCATTTGCCTATATCGGTGAAGACAGTGAGATAGGAAATAACGTAAAAATCTTTCCGGGGGTTTATATAGGTAACGATGTGAAAATTGGAGAAAACTGTCTTTTACATCCAGGTGTGAAAATTTACCACGATTGTGTAATTGGGAAAAATGTGACTATACATGCGGGAACCGTAATTGGTGGTGATGGATTTGGTTTCGCACCACAGGAGGATGGCTCATTCAAAAAATTTCCTCAAATTGGAAATGTGATTATTGAAGACAACGTAGAAATCGGTTCGAATGCAACAATTGACAGAGCTACTATAGTATCAAAGATCATAAAAGCAGGAGCTAAGCTCGACAACCTGATACAAATCGCACACAATGTAGAAGTAGGATCTAATACAGTTATTGCTGCCCAGGCGGGCGTCAGCGGAAGCACAAAGATTGGTAACAATGTTATGATCGGTGGCCAGGCCGGAGTAGTTGGCCACATTCAAATTGCTGATTTCAGTAAAATAAATGCACAAAGTGGAGTTAGTAAATCTATAAAAACACCGAAATCTGCTGTCACAGGTTCGCCCGCTTTTGACTATACAAGCGCACTTCGAAGCCAGGCTCTTACCAGGAATTTACCCGATATGGAAAAGCGTATAACCGAACTTGAAAACCAGATAAAACTTTTAATTGAAGAAAGAATAAATGCTGCACAGCTTCACGAGAATCAATTGTAAGCGAGACTTTTAAGTCATATATAATTATCTACGTTTATAACTATATCCGTTACCTTTAATACTTTCGTGCCCTTTA
>JAOQAJ010000420.1 GCA_025963675.1 Segetibacter sp. | reverse complement strand
GAAAGAGTGGAAGGTGATCATCGCGAACCTTATACATGGGTGAGACCTTATGGGGATGGAAGAGTTTTTTATACCGCTTATGGTCATGATGAGATGACGTTCAACAATCCTGGCTTTCTTAACCTGGTAAAAAACGGTATACTTTGGGCGGTTGGTGATAAGGCAAGAGCTAATCTTACTGCTTATCAAATTGCGAAGCCTACTTATACTGAAGCGGTTATTCCTAATTATGAAAATCGTAATCCTGCTCCAAAATTCCAGGCTCCTTTAAGCCCTGCTGAATCTATGTCTTTAATGCAGGTTCCTCCAGGTTTTGAATTGCAGCTGTTTGCATCAGAGCCAGATGTCATTAACCCAATTTTTATGAACTGGGATGAAAAAGGAAGACTGTGGGTTATCGAAACAGTCGACTACCCAAATGAAGTAAAAGATGGTGATATTGGTGATGATCGTATAAAAGTATTGGAAGACACTAACGGAGATGGCAAAGCTGACAAGACAACTTTGTTTGCAGATAAATTAAATATCCCAACCAGTTTCGCATTTGTAAATGGCGGTATTTTGGTTAGTACAGCTCCTTCGTTTTTATTTTTAAAAGATACTGATGGAGATGGTAAAGCTGACGTGCGTCAACCAATGTTATCAGGATGGGGCAAAGATGACACCCACGCACAGGCATCTAACCTTCGTTATGGTTTGGATAATAAAATTTGGGGAGTTGTTGGGTACTCAGGTTTTAACGGAAAGGTTGGAGACAGCACAATGAAGTTTAGTTCGGGCCTTTATCGTTTTACGCCTGATGGTAAAAAGCTGGAGTATTTATCTACTACAAGTAACAACACATGGGGCCTTGGTTTCTCAGAAGATTTTGACGTGTTTATTTCCACAGCCAATAATACGCACACTGGTTTTTATGGTATAGATAAGAAGTATTTGACGATGGGTAAAATTGATGAGTCAGGGGTTGAAAAACTGGACGCCCATTATGAAATGCACGTGGCAACAAAAAACTTGCGGCAGGTAGATGTGCATGGAGGTTTTACTGCCGCAGCAGGTCACAGCCTATATACTGCAAGGAATTTTCCTAAAGAATATTGGAACAGGATAGCGTTTGTAAATGAGCCTACAGGCCGTGTAATTCATCGTGCGGTAATGAAGCAGGATGGTGCTGGCTTTAAAGAAGACGGCGATGGATGGAATATTCTTACAAGTTCTGATGAATGGGCTGGACCAATCCAGGCAGAAGTCGGTCCTGATGGAGCGTTGTGGGTAGTTGACTGGTATGATTTCATCATTCAACACAATCCAACTCCTTCACCTGAGCGAGGTGGTTACCAGGCAAAGAACGGAAAGGGTAATGCGTATATTAATCCATTGAGAGATCATGAGCGTGGACGGATTTATCGCATCGTTAATAAAAGCAACAATCAGCTAAATACACTTAGTTTAAATAAAACCGACACGAAAGGGCTTCTCAACGCCTTGTCAAATAACAATATGTTTTGGCGGACTACGGCGCAAAGACTGCTGGTTGAAAACGGTGATAAAACGATTTTACCGGCATTGTACAAATTGGTAAGAAATGAAAAAGCCGACGAGGTGGGAATTAACCCATCAGCTATTCATGCACTTTGGACAATGCATGGATTAAAGGCGTTAGACGGTACAAACAAAGAGGCGCTTGATGTAGCGGTAAAAGCGCTGTCTCATCCTGTAGCCGGTGTTCGTCGTGCAGCTATCCAGGTTCTGCCGAGATCAGCAGCTACCTTGATGGCAATGCAAAAAGCAAAGGTCTTAGATGATGCTGACGGAAGAGTTAAGTTAGCAGCAGTTCTTGCCCTTGCTGATATGAAACCTTCTGCTGATATTGGTGAGGCATTGGTTACTGTTGCCTTAAAGCCGGAGAATGAAAAAAACAATTGGTTGAAATGGGCTATTACCGCAGCCGCTGTAAACAATCAAACTTACTTTGCAAATGCCTTTACTAAAAGAGGTGTAGCGGCAACAACTACTAACATTGGTGAAGCATCTTTGGCGCAAAGGCTTGCGATGCTAAACAGGATTACATCTGTTCCTTTACAAGTCCGCAGGTCTTCAAGTGCTCCTGCTGTGGAGGCACCAGATGTGACAAACAAGGAAATCAATATTTCAGGTGATTTACAAAAAGGCGGCCCTGCTCCTTACCAGGGTTTGGTCGTAGCGCACGGAGACATTCTGAATGGTTACGGATTATTTTTAAAAGAAAATAAATTGTATTTCCAGGTAAACCAGGAAAGCAAATCTTATTCGATAAACACTGAAACATTACCAGCGACCGGGAAATTTAATTTCAGGGCAACACTATTGAAAGATGGTGCAATGGCACTTTCAATCAATAATAAACAGGTAGCGAATACCTTGGCTTCAGGCTTGTTTTCCACACCGTTAAAAGCAGGGCTGCGTGTAGGAATGGAAGATAGAATTGGCAGCGATAAAGTGGCTGACTATCCTGATACCTTTAGAATTCGCGCCGGACTTAGCGCTGCCAAATTAGAAGTCTTTGCACCCGGATCGCCAAAGAGTCTTGC
>JAOQAJ010000290.1 GCA_025963675.1 Segetibacter sp. | reverse complement strand
AGTGAAAATAACTTTAGGAGTACGCTCCAATTCTTCCAGCAAATCGAAACCAGTCTTTCCCGGCATTTGAATGTCGAGAAATATCAAATCAGGGTTGTGCTGCTCAATTTTTTCAAGACCTTCCTGTACATTAGACGCTTCATCAATTACTTCAATTTCTGAAAAATCCTGCAACAATTTTTTTAATTCGTTCCGGGCTAACCTTTCATCATCAATTATAATCGTTCTGACAGACATAGTTCCTGGTTTTTAAGTTTACCTTATTGATCGCTTTATTTTTTTTGAAAAAGCAGAATAGAATTAAAAAAAGTACAAGAGTGCGACGCAACGAAGGTGTCATCTCTGCAAATAGCCCGGCTCATAATTGAAACTTAAATAGCAAGTACTGGCATCTTTACAGTCGCCTCAACCATGTCGTCACTTTTATTTTTAATTTCAAAATGAGCTTTGTCACCGTATAACAACATTAACCTGCTCTGAGTACTAGACAACCCAAAACCATCAGGATTAAAATCGCCGTTTAGGTGACCTGTATTAGTCACAATGAGTTCGTGATGGTTGTCTTTAAAATCAGAAATGATTTTTATAATGCCACCTTCCATCTTTTTGCTAATGCCATGCTTGATCGCATTCTCAACCAGAGTTTGTAACATCATAGGCGGTACGGGCTGGCTTAGAGTGTCTTCATCTATATCGTATTCTATATTGAGACGGTCTTCGAATCTTATGTGCTCGAGTGCGAGGTAATCGCGTACAATATTTAATTCTTTTGATAACGGGGTAGTTTCAACTTTCTCCGCTTGCATACTGCTTCTCAAAAGGTTGCTTAGCTCTGTGATTGCCTGTCTTGCCCTTTGCGGGTTTTCATCTACCAGGGCACGGATACTATTAAGGGCGTTGAAAATAAAGTGGGGGTTAATGTGAGCTTTGATTGTTTTCAACTCGAGTTCCTTCACCACGCTTTGCAATCTCACTTTGTCTAACTGCTCCTGCTGACTTTTGATCACATAATGATAGGTGAAGTATATAAGGTTCCATATTATTAAAAAAGTGAAACTGCCAAACGATGTTCTGATCGTTTTGTACAAAAGACTATAATGCCTAAAGTTTTCACTGGTAAGATTGAAGGTATCTTCTAAATAAATAGTTGTAAACGCAAAGACGAAAGATGCAATTACTGTCGTTAAAAACATGTAAGTGATCTGGTTGTCGAGCCGCATCTTTAAAAGCCCTGCCCGTTGTATAAATGCCCTCATCAAATGTGTAATGATGACGCCTAGAACTGCATCTATGAAAAGAACTTTGTAAAAATCAGGTTGCTCTTTTGTACGAAGTGTGAGGTAAAAAAACGTGTAAACAATAATATAGGTGCTCCACCCGCCGATCTGGCAAAGCCAATATTTTGAAAGGGTTTTATTCATACGTTCTCAAAAATAAAAATAATAACTGTTATTACATACTTCTTTTGACTAAAGGTGAATAAGCCTGTTAACCGGTGGAATAATATTTTAATAAATAAGTTTTAAACTTTCAATTAACAAATTACGTTATATAAGAAGGTATTGAAAACACGGTAATTATATTTATACCTTAATTTTACATAAATTGGACAGGATGGAAATTACGCCAGGGATTTTATTAAAGGGAATTGATAGTCCCGCTGACCTTAAAAAACTAAGCCGTGAACAGCTACATAAAGTATGTGACGAACTAAGGCAATACATAATTGATGTTGTCAGCGTTCATGGTGGTCATTTCGCAGCAAGCCTGGGAGTAGTTGAACTTTCTGTTGCCCTCCATTACATTTATAACACTCCATACGATCAACTGGTCTGGGATGTCGGCCACCAGGCTTATGGTCATAAAATACTTACGGGCCGCCGCGATAATTTCTATACTAATCGCAAATACCATGGGCTAAGCGGTTTTCCTAAAAGAGGAGAAAGCGAATACGATACATTTGGTGTTGGGCATTCTTCCACTTCTATTTCAGCAGCGCTAGGCATGGCGATGGCTGCAAAATATAAAGGTGAAACTAATCGTAAATCTGTTGCAGTAATTGGTGATGGTGCTATGACTGCAGGTATGGCTTTCGAAGCAATGAATCATGCCGGTGTTGCTGACAGTGACCTGTTAATTATTTTAAATGACAATTGTATGAGCATCGACCCAAATGTCGGTGCTCTTAAAGAATACCTTACCGATATTACCTTATCACCTACTTATAATAAGTTTAAGGATGATGTTTGGAAGGCATTAGGCAAACTGCCTGTAGGCAAAGGCTTCACGCGTACAATGGCACATAAAGTTGCTGAAAGCCTGAAAGGAATGGTCAGCAGCAGCGCTAACTTATTTGAAGCATTGAAACTCAGGTATTTCGGTCCGATTGACGGACATAACATCACAAAACTGGTCGATACTTTAAAAGACCTGAGAGAAATTCCGGGGCCGAAGATTTTACATATCATTACGGTTAAAGGAAAAGGTTATTCGCTTGCAGAAAAAGACCAAACAAAATGGCATGCGCCAGGACTTTTCGATAAAATAACAGGGGAAATAGTCAAGAAGAAATTTACGGGGGTGCAGCCGCCAAAATACCAGGACGTTTTTGGCGTAAGCATAATAGAGCTTGCAGAGCAAAATGATAAAATCATGGGTGTAACTCCTGCTATGCCAAGCGGTTCATCCCTTAAGTTTATGATGGATAAAATGCCGCACCGATCTTTCGATGTCGGCATTTGCGAACAGCATGCAGTTACGTTAAGTGCTGGTCTTGCAACACAAGGTTTAAAGGTTTTTTGCAACATATATTCGTCCTTTATGCAAAGAGCTTTTGACCAGGTTGTCCACGACGTAGCTATTCAAAAGCTCCCGGTGATACTTTGTTTAGACCGGGCAGGTTTGGTTGGTGAGGATGGTCCAACGCATCATGGAGCTTATGATATCGCGTATTTCCGTTGTATTCCAAATATGGTGATCAGTGCACCAATGAACGAATCGGAGTTACGCAATTTGATGTATACGGCGCAACTTGAAACCACAAATGCTCCATTTGTTATTCGTTATCCACGCGGAGAAGGTGTTATGACCAATTGGCAAACACCCTTTGAAGAAATACGAATCGGCACGGGGCGCAAAATTAAAGACGGTGAAGATGTGGCGATTTTAAGCTTTGGACATCCTGGCAACTTTGCAACTACTGCTATACGTGAATTGAAAACTCAAGGACTTAATCCGGCACATTACGACATTAGGTTTGTAAAACCTTTGGATGAAGCCCTTTTACACGAGGTATTTTCAAAATTTGATAAAATTGTAACCGTCGAAGATGGAACAATTGTAGGCGGTTTTGGAAGCGCTATCCTTGAATTTATGGTTGCGAATGAATACAAAGCAGACGTGAAAATGCTGGGAATACCCGATAGAATTGTAGAACACGGAACGGCTAAAGAACTTCATCGCGAGTGTGGATTTGACGCGCAGGGAATTGCAGAAGCCGTTAGAGAGATGGTGAAAGATAAAATTACAGTATCAACTCTAATTGGAGGATAACGTATAATAAATCCAATGATAAATGAAACAAGCTGCTCAAAAGCAGCTTGTTTCATTTATCATTGATTTAGAAAGAACTTTTTTGTATCGAGCTAAAGTATGTCTATTAAACTCTCTTGCGTCGCACACTTCTACCTTTATATGCTGCTTGTACAGATACTTCCTTATTACTACTAATTCAGTGTTGGATCAAAACCAACTGCTGTTGCAAATGCCTCTGTCTCGACCCTGTTATCATTCCATTCAACTATAAAATTATTTCTTCCCTCGCCCACAATAATACTCATATAATCCAACTGTATCAGTTCAAGCATTGATAAGAAAAAAAATATTGCCTGGATGCGATCATTACATTTCTCAAACACTTTTTCAAAAGAAACTGTTTTCTCACGACTTGCAAGTTTCAGTACAAATTCACGGGTTTCTTCCATCGTATAGTTGTAAGTTACAACTGTGTGAACCGGCTTATTCTGCCTGTCGTGCACTTTCTGCATTACCTTTTCAAACGACTTCATCAGCTTGAATAAAGTAATGTTTTGTATTTCCGTTCCCTCACCTGACTGCTCTCCAATCGCTGCCATTTCCTTTTGCAGGTTACCTCTTTTCATCATTAACAGCCGCACCGCTTCCATTTCCGCCATTTCAGCCGCCGCTTGCTTAAACCTTTTATATTCCAGAATTTTATCAATCAGCTCCTGCCTTGGGTCAATTTCATTTCCGTGGTGGTCTATTTCTTTTCTCGGCAACAAGAGCTTCGCTTTTATGCGCATTAAGGTCGAAATAAACAAAATAAACTCACTGCTTAATTCGATATTCAAAGCCTCCTGTGAATGAATATAATTTAGAAAATCCTTGGTAATTCTTGTAATTGGGATGTTGTAAATATCCAATTCATCCCTTTCAATAAAGAACAGCAACAAATCGAAAGGTCCTTCAAATTGAGGTAGTTTTATCTGGTATGTTTCTGTAGCTGTCATCGGTTCTTTTTAAAACTCGTATTTATATCCGGTTCTATCGACAAATGTATTGTTAAGAGTTAAGGATCAGGTTTTTGAGAATAAACACGAAATCCACATGTGGATTAGTTATTTAAAAGAAAATTTGTTGAACCAACAGGATTGGGTTAAATGTGGCGATGAGACTAAATAAAAAATCCCGGCGAAAACCAGGATTTTTAAAAGATATGTTGAGATTAGATTGACATTACATCTCTTTCCTTAGCCGCCAGATGTTTTTCTACTAATGCAATGTATTTATCGGTAATGTCTTGTACTTCTTTTTCAGCGTCTTTAGCAATGTCTTCACTTAATCCATCCTTTTGCAGTCTCTTAATTTCTTCAATGGCTTCGCGCCTGATATTTCTGATTGCAATTTTTGAGTGTTCAGCCTCAGCCGCAGATTTTTTAACCAGTTCTCTTCTTCGTTCTTCTGTCAAAGGAGGCAAAAAAAGCCTGATATTAACTCCATCATTTTGTGGATTCAACCCGATGTTTGCTGCTATAATTGCTCTTTCAATTGTTTGAAGTGTCTTTTTCTCCCACGGTTGAATGCTTATTGTCCGAGCATCCATGATATTGATATTTGCGACCTGGTTAATAGGAGTTGGCGCACCGTAGTAGTCAACCATTATTCCATCCAGCATTTGCGGATTTGCTTTTCCCGCCCTGATTTTGCCCAGTTCAACTTCGAGAAAACCAATAGCCTTCTTCATTGAGTCTTCTGCATCTTCGATTATAAACTCCAATTCTTCTGACATCGTAACAAATTTTCAAACGCAAAACTAAGGATAACGGCAATACTTGAAGACAGTAATATTAATTGCTTCTAAGGAAATATTAAAGCGAAAGTGTGAAATACAGAATTTTGATTTCGATCTATTAATCTTCGTCAACCACGGCTGCTTTTTTGTCGAACAGCGGAACAAGGCGTACATTATCTTCCTTTGAGTCCGCTTTTACTTCACCTTTTATTGCCCTCAATTTGTACTTCGATTTGTGATAATTTAAAATATAAATAAGTGATAAAAAAGAGGTGATAAGCGCTGCGATAAGGAGATTTGTACCGATTTTTTGAAAGGTGAAAGAAGCTACCGATGTTACTATTGTTGCCAAAACGCAGGTTAAAGTAACGCTCTTATGATCAAAACCTTTACTTAGAAATAGATGATGAATGTGGTTTCGGTCCGGGCTAAAAGGTGAACGTCCCTCAACCACCCTTATAGTAAATACCCTTAGAGTATCCATTAAGGGCAATAATAAGATGCCAAAACCAACAGCAGGAGCAGACGCTACCGGGTAAGAAGCATAATTGCTTCCCTCTTGTATAAATTTTATTACCAGTATACTGTTTACAAGCCCAATCATTAACGATCCTGTATCACCCATAAAAATCCTTGCGGGATGGAAGTTATAGTATAAAAAAGCAAGGAGACAACCCGAAAAGCTAAATCCTAAAACTGCGTAAGGAATATTTTGATTAACAAGGAAAAAAATGGCAAAAACCAGGGAAGAAATAAGTCCTAGCCCTCCTGCAAGCCCATCAACACCATCAATTAGATTGAAGGCGTTAATAATTACAACTATTGCAAAAATTGTCAGAGAATAACTACAAAACGGATTCAATTGGGACAAGCCAAACAGACCGTGCATGTTTGTGATAACAAGATCGGCTTTGTAAATAAGGAGACCGGCAACTAACAATTGCCCGAAAAATTTCTTCGAGGCAGAAAGTACCATTATATCGTCTTTGATACCTAAAAAGAAAATTAGCAGAAAAGCGGCCACATAAAACTGAAATTCCGGGGCGTCAGTTGCAAAATTGATTGTAAGAAGAATACTTAGAATAAAACCAACAAACATTCCAGAACCTCCCAATGACGGGATGGGTTGTTTGTGAAGTTTTCTTTTATCATCAGGTACATCGTAAAGCTTTTTCTTTTTTGCTATAACTATAATTACAGGTATCACCAAAAAAGTAACAATAAAAGCTATTATTCCACCAAAGATTATTTGTTGCATTCAATAAGCCATTTTAGATCATTACGCTGCTACCGCTGGAACGGATAGCAAAATAAATGCATTTATAGATGAAAGTGAAATATTTAGTTAAAATAGTAACAATCAAGTTGACTAAAAACAAAACATTGGTTGTAGGACAACGTTACATGTTCCATAGCTGCGTGCATTTCAACCTATACCTCTAAAATCTAAAATACCCTCAATTAGTAACGGATTAATGCTTCAAATATTACTATTAATACCTGAGACATTAAGTTTGAAGTGGTCAGCTTTTTAGTGAAAAATCCTGCTGACTTGCTTTTTTAGAAGGAATCCATGCGGCGAGTAAGGCGATAAAAAAAACGGTAGCAATCACCAGTAAAAAATCAGAGGGAACCATTTTGACGGGATAATAATCTATTATGAAACTTCCCCCGGCTAATTTTAATAACTTGAATTTTAACTGCAACACGCATAAAACGATAGCTATAAGAATTCCTGAGCCCCCGCCAACAAAAGCCAAAACAAAACCTTCATTCAAAAAAATCCTTTGAATATAGCCCTCATCAGCACCCATTGCTTTTAAAACGGCAATGTCTTTTTGCTTTTCCAATACAAACATAGTGAGGGCACCAATCATATTAAAGGCGGCAACCACGAGGATAAGCGATAAAATAGCATAAATAACCCATTTCTCCACCTGCATTACCGAGTACAAACTCTGGTTTTGCTGATACCTGGTTTCCACTTTAAAGTTGTTACCCAACTGTTTTTGCAAAAGGCTCTTGACGTCCTCGGTTTGTTCCGAATTATGTAAAACAACTTCAACAGCACTATACTGATCAGGACCTAAATCCAGCATGTACTTTACAAATTCAATATTTGTAATGGCGTATTTGTTATCAAAGTCTTGTTGTAAATTAAAGCTTCCACTTACGTCAACATTGTAAGAATTGAGTGCGTCGGTGCCGGAAAAATTAGTCGCTTTAAGGTTTGGCAGGTAAACAGTAAGCGGGGTAAGACTCATTCCCGGATCAACCCTAACCGCATTTGCAATACCCACTCCCACTATTAACGCAGGTTTGTCAACAGTTCCTGTATTAAAACCTTTTCCCGAGGTATGCCTTGCCAAGCCACTTACATCCGTGTAGTTGGAGTCTACTCCTTTTAGAAATATAATGCTGGGATACTCTTCATTTACCAAAACTGCCTTTTCTTCGGTGATTGTAGATATTTGCTTTACACCGCTAGTTCCTTTTATTTGTTTAAGCTGTTCGGGTGTTAGGGTTACAAACTTACTTTTTGCTCCAGTAATCCTGATATCAGTATAAAAATCAGCGTAAAGCCCTTTAACCAGGTCTTCAAAACCATTAAACACGCTTAATACTAATATTAGTGCAGCTGCACCTACTGCAATTGCCAAAATACTGATCCAGGCGATCAGGTTAATAGCATTCGTTGTTTTCTTGCCTTTAAAATATCTCCAGGCGAATAAAATCGTCATTTATAACACTTGCTGTCTGGTGGTTACTTTATTCGTCTGTTTCTTTTTCAGGCTGGTCCTGTGCTTTAATCTCCTTAAAAATATCTTCCATTTTAAATACATAGTCCAGCGTATCGTCAAGATAAAAATGTAAAACGGGTATTCTCCTCAACTGGTGTTTCACTCTTTCACTCAATTCCTTTTTAACTTCCCACGCCTGCGCCTGTATTTTTTTCATCGTAGCCTGCGGGTCTGCTACTTTAAATAAACTAAGGTAAATTCTAGCCTCCAGCAGATCAGGTGTTACCTTAACTGATGATATTGAAACCATTCCCCCATCTATCATATTCAATCCAAGCCGCATAAAAACGTCATTCATTTCCTGCTGAATGACGGCAGCTACTTGTTTCTGACGTTTTCCTTCCTGCATTATTCACATTTTAATGGACGTAAAATTAGTTACTTTGCGTCGATTTGACTGATTTAAAACACTAATGAAAAAATACTCGCGTCTTTTTAAATACCTACGATTTTATAAAGGAAACATTGTTCTTTACTTTTTATTCACCATCTTTTCTATTGTTTTCTCCCTGGTTTCTTTAGGCACACTGCCTTTTTTCTTACGCCTGATTTTTTCTCATGAAAAACTTGTTCTAAGCAAACCAGCTTCAATAGACGGTTCAGGCGATCTTATTGAATACATCAACTATCAAATCAGTCATCTTATTATTACAAATGGAGCCAGCGGTCCCGTACTTGCACTTGCTTTGATTTGCATTACCGTTATTATTTCGGTTCTTTTAAAAAACTTATTCCTTTACTTGTCTTTTTATGTTTTGGCGCCGATAAAAAATTCGGTTATGACCAGGCTAAGAGAAGATCTCTACAACAAACTGCTTCAGTTGCCTATTGGCTATTTTACTGAGCAACGTAAAGGAGATGTTATGAGTCGGATGACAAACGATATTGGAGAATTGGAAGGTTCAGTCGTAGGTACATTGGAAGGATTTATAAAGGATCCACTTAACATCATCATCATTCTTGCGACACTCATTTATATCAGTCCAACTCTGTCGTTGTTTCTTTTAATTTTTCTTCCATTGACTGGAATTATTATCGGCCGTGTAAGCCGCTCATTAAAAAAACAATCGAACGCCGCCGCTATTATGCTTGGAGAAGCATTGTCTGTGTTAGATGAAACATTAGGTGGATTACGGGTGATTAAAGCTTTTAATGCAGAAAGGTTACTTCAAAACCGTTTTAATGATACAAATAACAGGCTGTTTCACTTACGCAACAAAATGCAATATCGGCGCGACCTCGCTTCTCCTTTGAGCGAATTATTAGGCGTAATGGTTCTTTGTGGTATCCTTTGGTTTGGTGGCAGGCTGGTTTTAGCAGGAACTGCAGGTTTGGAAGCAGAAGGCTTTATAATGTATGTCGGTATTTTTACACAGATTATAAATCCTGCAAAAGCACTTTCTTCGTCGTTTTACAACATGCAGAAGGGAAGCGCAGCTATTACAAGGATAGAAGAGATTTTAAACGCACCGGTAAAAGTTGATGAAAATGTTAACGGCTTACAACTTGAAAAGTTTAAGAATTCAATAGAATTTAAAAATGTGAGCTTTTCCTACGAAGACAAAATCATTCTTAAAAACATCAATCTAAAAATTGAAAAAGGCCGAACCCTTGCATTAGTCGGCTCGTCCGGTGCTGGTAAAAGTACGCTTGCAGACCTTATCCCGAGATTTCATGACGTAACCGAGGGCGAGCTACTGGTTGACGGGGTGAATATCAAAGACTATTCGCTTTTTTCCGTTAGGAAACAAATGGGTATCGTGACACAGGAACCTATTTTGTTTAATGATACCATTGCAAGTAACATTGCATTGGGTGTCGAAAATGCCTCTGCCGAACAAGTGGAAAATGCCGCAAAAATTGCAAATGCCCATAATTATATATCGCAAAAAGAAGGGGGATACCAATCAAATATTGGAGATCGCGGAGGTAAACTGAGCGGGGGTGAAAGACAACGTCTTACCATAGCCCGCGCAGTTCTAAAAAATCCACCGATACTAATCCTCGATGAAGCTACTTCAGCATTAGACACAGAAAGTGAACGCCTGGTGCAAGATGCCATTAACAATATGATGCAGAACAGAACCTCTATTGTTATTGCCCACCGGTTAAGTACAATTCGTCATGCAGATGAGATTGCGGTCATGCAAAAAGGCGAAATAGTCGAGCGCGGAACGCACGACGAACTACTATTAAAGGGCGGAATTTATAAAAGACTGGTGGATATGCAGGAGGTTAGATAGTTTGGGACGTTAAGGATTTTGAGTTGGTGGATTTTGATGCAGTCAGGCGGTTCAATGAATTGACTTTGTTGCGACGCTCCATTCATCTTTTGGATTCGCTATTTTACTTCAGTCTCATATATATAGAGAATAAATTCCTACAACCAGGTTCAATTCTAAAAGTTTTGCTCGGTTTCTTTTTGGCTCGATTGCGTTGATGACTGAAAGTAAGTCGGGGCAAAGGAAGGATTGTAGGCTACGGAAATAAAACAAGATCAGCGATGCTTGGAGGTTTCAATCACACAATCTACATACATCTCACAAATCCCGGCTCTGACAACTTGCAAAAAGTACAGGAGTGAGACACAACGGAAGTGAAATCGAAATATCGCAGACCGCTACAAAAGAAAGAAATCGAACCGATTTGATACAAAAAGAATAAGGGAAGCTGCGTTCCCTTATCACTAAAAATATGTTCGATCATTTATTTCGTAATTCCCAGCTTAGCTTCCATACTTAAAGTAGCGTGAGGCACAGCGCGAAGACGAGCTTTATCAATCAACTTACCTGTAACACGGCAAATACCATACGTTTTATTCTCTATACGCATAATTGCCTTTTCAAGATGATCAATAAAAGTGATCTGGCGACTTGCCATTTGGCTAAGCTGCTCTCTTTCCATGCTCATACCACCATCTTCCATTGTCATGTAGCGGTTATCAGTCTCATCACCACCCATTTCATCGCGACGGGTGATTAATCCCTGCAGGTAAGCTAGTTCCTTTTTAGCAGCATCTAATTTTTTACCAATTAAATCTCTAAATTCCTGCAACTCAGAGTCACTGTAACGCATAGTTGGTCCCTGCGATACAACGGCGGGAGTATCTAAAACGCTTTTTAGAAAATCAGGCTCATAATCTACTTTTTTGTCGGTAGATGTTTTAGGAATCACTACAGGTTTAGCTGGCTTTTCGACTTCTGATTTTGCGACCTTCGCAGGTTTTGCTTCTTTAACTAGCGGTGCAGCTTCTGCTTTAGATTTCTTTTCGGCAGGAGCTTCTTTTTTTGATGAAACTGATTTTGCTTCTTTTTTATCTGCTTCTGGTGTTTTTTTCACTGGTTCTTTTAATTTTTTATCTACTGTCTTTACAACTTTTTTTATTATTGAAGCAACAGTTGAAGGTTTAGTAAGTTTTGCAGAAGTTCCCTTTGCCGGAGTTTTTACTGCTTTTGTTTCTTTAGTATTCGCTTTTTTAATTGACTGCTTTACCGTTGAGAGCGGTGCTGCTTTCGAAGATGCTGCCTTTACAGGTTTTGACACTTTTTTGGCAGCTGGCTTCTTCGAAGAAACTGGCGCTTTAGAAGCTTTTGTCGCTCCTTTTGCGGTTTTTTGTGCAGTCATGGCTAAGCTTTTTTAATTACACTAACTTTTAATGAAATATCGTTAACTTCAATTTGAGTGCCATCAGCGATTTCTGGCACAAAATCTATAGAATCAGCTAAAATTTCCGCGCAAATATAGTTTTTATAATCATTTATCGAATTTACCAACCTTTCGTTCTCAACTATATTAATGTTAATTCGATCAGTAACTTCAAAACCACTGTCCTTTCTTAAATTTTGGATACGGTTTACAAATTCCCGTGCTTCCCCTTCCTTTCTTAGTTCGTCCGTGATTGTAATATCGAGAGCTACCGTCAGAGTACCTTTACTTGCTACACTCCAACCAGGAATGTCTTCGGCAGAGATCTCTACATCAGTCAATTGCAAGATAAGAGGTTCAACATCTACATCCAAAATAAATTTTCCATCCCTTTCAAACTGCGAAATGTCTTGCTGAGTGAACCTTCCCAAGGCGGCAGAAACCGCTTTCATCTTTGGTCCAAGCCTTTTACCAAGGGCAATAAAATTTGGTTTTATTTTTTTATTGATAAAACCCTCAGTCGCCGTCAGATATTCTATTTCCTTCACATTTACTTCACTTTTTATCAAATCCTCCACTTTAGAAAGCTGTTCTTTCATTGTAGGGTTTAAAACCGGGATCAAAACTCTTTGAAGCGGCTGGCGAACTTTAATATTAACTTTTTTACGAATGCTTAATATTAATGAAGAGGCACCCTGAGCCAATTGCATTCTTTCTTCCAAAGCGGTGTCTATAACAGCTTCGTTCACTGTCGGAAAATCGGCATGATGAACACTTTCGGCGTTGAACCGGCGGGTGACAGCATTCAGGTTTTGAAAAACAGCATCACTAAAAAACGGCGAAATCGGTGCTATTAACCTTACGACCGTTTCAAGGCATTCGTACAATGTCTGGTAAGCAGCAATTTTATCCTGCTCGTACTCACCTTTCCAAAACCGCCGGCGGCACAAGCGAACGTACCAGTTGCTTAGATGTTCATCAACGAACTCTTCGATAGCACGACCGGCCTGGGTTGGTTCGTAATCGTCCATGCTCTCAGTTACCGTCTTAATCAAAGTATTCAAAGAGGACAAGATCCATCGGTCAATTTCTGATCGCTGCTGAAGCGGTATATATGCTTCCTTAAATGCAAACCCGTCGAGGTTGCTGTATAGAGAAAAGAATTGGTATGTATTGTATAAAGTGCCGAAAAACTTCCTTTGCACTTCCTGTATTCCACCGATGTCAAATTTTAAATTATCCCACGGGCTCGCGTTTGTGATGAGATACCAACGGGTAGCATCAGCTCCAAACTTATCAATGGTTTGAAAAGGGTCAACAACGTTTCCAAGACGCTTGCTCATTTTGTTGCCATTCTTGTCGAGCACCAGCCCGTTTGAAACGACAGTTTTGTAGGCCACACTATCAAACAACAAAACGCCCAATGCATGTAAAGTATAAAACCAACCACGAGTCTGGTCTACACCTTCGCAAATGAAATCGGCAGGAAAAGCTTTGTGTCCATCCACCATATCCTTATTCTCAAATGGATAGTGCCATTGAGCATAAGGCATGGCTCCACTATCAAACCATACGTCGACCAGGTCAGGAACACGTTTCATTGGTTTTCCAGAGTCACTAACCAGTATTATTTCATCCACATAAGGTTTGTGCAGGTCAAGAATGCCTTCATGCAGGTAGTGAGAGTTTACGTCTCCACCTAACACTTCATTCGCTTTTCGGATTCCTGCATTTAATTCTTCAATACTGCCTATGCAAGTTTGTTCACCGCCATCCGCCGTTCTCCAAATAGGCAAGGGTGTACCCCAAAAGCGGCTGCGGCTCAGGTTCCAGTCCACCATATTCTCCAACCAGTTACCAAAGCGTCCTTCACCAGTTGACTTTGGCTTCCAGTTAATCGTTTTATTTAACTCAACCATTCTGTCCTTCAAGGCCGTGGTTTTGATAAACCAGGCGTCAAGAGGATAATATAGAATCGGCTTATCAGTACGCCAGCAGTGTGGGTATGTGTGTTCGTATTTTTCGACCTTAAAAGCACGGTTTTCTTTTTTTAGCTTGACGCAGATGTCTACGTTCACATCTTCATATGCCTTATCGTCTTTGTAATTTTTCACAAACCGGTTGCTGAACTCGCCGAGGCCGTCTACAAATTTTCCCTGCCGGTCGACCATGGTTAAGATACCAACATTGTACTTCTTACCCACTTTATAGTCATCTGCACCAAAGGCAGGAGCAGTATGAACAATACCGGTACCATCTTCAGTTGTAACAAAGTCACCGAGAAGCACTCTAAAGGGTTTCACTTCTCCATCGTCTGCAAGAGACTGAATTTTTTCCCTGCTATTTGCCTCATACGCCAATAGCTGCTGATATTCTACTCCTTCTAATTCCGACCCTTTAAATTCTGCCAATACCTTCCACGGAAGTAGTTTATCGCCTTCTTTATAATTTTCAAATTCACCGTTTTCTCCCTCAGCTTTAAAATATTTACTAATTAAAGCTTTTGCCAACACAACATTAGTTGGAACATGCGTATAAGGATTGAAAGTTTTTACCAGGACATAATCGATGTTCGGTCCGGCGGTTAAACCAAGATTTGACGGAAGTGTCCATGGCGTTGTGGTCCACGCAAGAAAGAAGATGTCAGTTGACGGCTGACTGTTGACAGTACCAAAAAGAAATTTACTTTTCTCATTTTCAACCGCCTTAAACATCGCAACCACCGAAGTATCCTTCACATTTTTATAGGTACCAGGCTGATTGAGTTCGTGAGAACTTAACCCCGTTCCTGCGCCCGGACTGTAGGGCTGTATGCTCACGCTTTGGTACAACAATCCTTTGTCAAATAACCGTTTTAACAACCACCACAACGTCTCAATGTAATTATTGTCAAAAGTGATATAGGGGTTATTTAGATCAACCCAATAACCCATTTTTTTGGTGATATCATCCCATTTGTCTTTGTATCGAAGCACTGCCTCGCGACACTTTTGGTTGTACTCTTCGACAGTTATTTTCTTCCCGATATCTTCCTTCGTAATGCCTAATTCTTTTTCAACACCTAATTCAACTGGTAATCCATGAGTATCCCAGCCGCCCTTGCGTTTTACCTGGAAGCCTTGCATCGTTTTGTAGCGACAAACCAGATCCTTTAGGGTGCGGGAAATAACGTGGTGAATTCCCGGCAAACCATTAGCACTTGGCGGACCTTCGTAAAAAACAAAAGGTTCTGCTCCTTCTCTCAAATCCACACTCTTTTCAAAGGCATTAGTTTCCTCCCACTTATTCAAAATTTCTTTTTCAATTGCAGGAAGGTTTAACCCGGAAAATTCTTTGTATTTGACGCTCATAAATATAAAACTGCTCAATAATAATAATAAAAAGGTGGGCAAAGGTAAGGAAAGTACATCGCGTTTCACTTGAAAGAAAAGCTTAATAAGCAGCAAAAAGCTTAAGGAAAAGTGCCATAGAATTACATGAGATGAAAGGAGCGTCGCAACAAAAGCTTCGGGCTGCTATACTGATGGTTACCAGGAAAAAACTCAAAGTAATGGGAGAATTAGTCCTTTTTTGTAGACCAACATTCGCGGCACTTTCAACATCGTTGTGTCACTCCCTTGTACTTTTAGTCATCTATTGAACTTTCCCTAAAATCAATTGCCCCGGCTTTAAACCCGGGGCAATTGATTTTTTCTACTAAGATTTTATTTACTGCGCCAACGAAATCCTGATTTGCACACCAGCGCGGGTATTTGTGACCGGGGCGGAGGTTGAGATGTAAGGCACCACCTTTCTCTGGTCGAAGTACAATTTTATATTCACCCTGTTGTTTAAAACATAATCTATTGATGGCTGCAGTGTAACAACTTTTTGACCTCCGGTGCTAAACGCATTATCCTGATCAAGCCGGCTATTACTGGTAGCATCGTCACGAACACTCAGGTCGAACCTGAAATTGATGTCATTCTGCAGTTTTTTTCCTTTCGTCCCGGGCAATTTAAATGGCAGGTTAAAGCCGCGCTTCCTGAAACTTCCACCAATAGTGATCTCTGTACTGTTTACTTCACTTAGCTGATAATCTACCAGGCTTAAACTCAATTGCCGACTCTTTTTATATTGCAGGCTGGCCGTTAATTGACTAACCGTGGTTACATCAATACCTAAAAAAGGACTAAACCCTTCCTGAATGGTGACATTAGGAACAAGGAAAAACGGCACAAAATTGCCTGAAACCGTATCCAAAAACCCCGGGGCGCTGTACGCAAAAGGATCAGTGAAATTCAAAGCACTATTAAAACTATTCATACCCAAACTGCCGGTGTAAGCATGTGTTATGCTGATACTACTGAAGGTTTTAGCCAGAGCTTGAATGCGGGTAAGCCCTGTATATGTTACTCTCCAGTTTGGTTTTGGCTTAATGCTCTTAAACGGATTAGATTTTATATTAGGGTTTGTTTGCTCGATTAAACCTACAGCTTTAGGATCCTGGCCAGAATAGGCTGCAATGAAAGCTGGAATTAAAACATCCTGCGCATAACGGTTATAGCCTTTATAAAAGCCATCCTGGTTTATGCCCAATCCTTTTTGATATGGATTTGCAAGCGCTAATCTTTCAGATAAAATAAGCCGGTAAGCCTCAAAATTCCTGAAAGTCTGAGAAATCTCAGTCGGTTTGTTTTTAGTAAATAAAGTCTTAAATGCGATATAGGAAACGTTGAAGCCTCCAGTTGCCAAAGGACTTAAATGTTCAAAATTGCCATTTTGAGATACTGTTTTAAATAATTCTGAATAATCCTTCGTGTACGTTTTTTCCATATTAAGGTCCACGGTAAATTCTCTAATCGGTTCTATCTGTGCGGTAATAGCCAGCTTTTGATCAAGACTTTGCCGGAACATAAAATTCAGTGTAGTATCACGTGATATTAAACCTCTTGCCGCTTTTTCATTAAGCCAGCTCGAATCGGGTTGTCTGCCAAAGACGTAGTCAAGACCCGGGGCCATACTCGCCCAATGTTGACCAAGGGCTTTCGGAATATCTGTGTAACCGGGAATTCTGCTGCGATAACTTTCGCCATAATTAACAGTGCCTCGTTTTACCATCGTTAACAGTTGTCCGCCAGCTCTTGCGATGCCCGGCATTTCGACCGGTTGTGCTGCTTTTAATAATCGGGCAGCTTTTCGCTCATCACGGCGCTGCTTTCTCCATTTACGCAATGCCACTCGTTTCGCTTTTCCTGTCAACCCTTTTGTCACCTCCTCGCGCGAAGGCAAAGTGGATGCAGCCGGAGCATTTGGGTTTGCAGCCTGAGGCGGCTTCTGATTTCGACCCTTCGAATTTGGGTCCTGGTTTCCTGCTTGAGCCGGTTGCTCTAACCCCCGTAGCCACCTGCTCTTTGAGTATAGCCTCGTAAAATCAAATTCACCGTTAATGTTATTTTCCTGGCTATTTTCAATTGTATTACCAAGGCTTAAGGCCAGTCGGCTTGCACCGATCCAATTGTAAGTGGTAGTATAACTATAACGGGCGTTAATCCAATCTGTAAGTGGCAACTTGGCGAATGGAAATGTATAACTGGCTATTGCTCTTTGCTGATACAATGTATTTCTGCCACCCTTAAAAAAATTGGTTCGAATAGTATCTTTTTTAGCACTGGTATTGATTGCTCCTTCCGGCTCATCAATCCGTGCATTGTTTACGGCAGAGAAATCAACATTTAATGATTTGGTTAAATCCCACCTTAAATTGTAATATCTGTCGAAAGTAAAAAACTTGTCGTAAGTAGTATCTACCCTATCCACCTTACTGTCGAAAGTGTTTACAATGCGGGGAACAAACGTTCCAAACTGACGGTTGACATCTGCTCTAAAGCTTAATAAAGATGGCTGAGGATTGAAGTTGAACTCGCGAACTAGTGCATACCAGGGCGATTTTGATTTTATGATCTTTTTAAACGGCTCTATATATTTCGCCTGTTTATTAAATGTATAACCCAAACCTCCTCTATGCTTAATTACATCGTTTTTAAGTATCAGCGGATTAGCCTGTTCGAACTTTATATAAGAATAACTAAAGTCAAAATTACTAACGCTCCAGATCCTGGTTTTGGCAGAAGGCATTATGCGCATGTTAGTAAAATTGATCGTTTTAATGGTCGTTTTATCAATTGCAGCCTTTCTGGCCGTCACCTTAGCGTTACCTCCTAAAGTATTCAACTTGTCTTTTAGCCTAACATCCAGATCATAAGGGTCATATTCGGGAGTAGTAATTGTCTGATTGATGCTTGCATAAAGCGGAATAGAAATCCCCAGACTTTTCGGTAGCAACTTACCCATTTCGAGGTTTGCTGCTATATCATACTGCATAAAGTTTTCCCTGGCTCTCTCGTTTACACGTTGCTCAAGGGTACCAAAACCAGTGGTATGTGTGCTTCCGGAAATCGCTACCGTACCGAGGTCAGCCAGATTAATGTCAACGCGACCGGTTGCTGCATATCCCCCTTTTTCGTTTAGTTTAGATAAACGAAGTTCATTGATCCAAACTTCGGCGCTGGCGGGAATACCATCGGAGGCCTGGGAGTTTTCAACTCCAATCAGGAACGCCTGCACCTCTCCAAGATTAGGATTTCCCTTAATTGCATACTTTTTAGTACCAATAGTTTCCTGGTAATAACCGGTAATATTTGCAGTAGCGTTGTTTCGCCGGTTTTTTAACTGAACGAGGTCCTGGATGTTAAAATCCAGATTGTTACTATCTGGCCAAACCTTTCTCTGGCCTTCCTCAGTATTTGCATAAAAGCCCGGTGGTGTAACTACAAGAGGTATTTTTATCTCATAATAGTTATTAAGAAAATCGCTTCCAATTCGAATTACGGCGTTTAGTTGCTTATTATTCAAAGGCTGGCTTCCTACTACACTTTCAGCATGCACGAACATGTTTAAGCTACCATACTGCCTCATGTCGAGGTTCATAGTTTTAAATGCAGCCCTAACATCATTGGTAGGAAGATTTCGAATTTGAAAACTCATGGCCTGTTCGTTTTGCAACAGGTTAATGCCATTATTACTTAATTGCTGAACTCTTTCTATGCCCGGAGGAATTAGATAGTTAACAGGTTGTCTTTTACTGTTTTCTTCAACGTTTACAGCCAAAACATTAAAAGTGGTATTACCACCACGAGGTTGCGGAACGTAATTGCCGGTAGTATCTAATTTAAAAGCAAAGTTTCTCCATTGGTTACGAACAAGGTCGAGGCGGGCGAAACGAAGTACAACAGAATCTTCGAAATCTGTAAGAAACATCCTGACAAATCGAATTGATTTAAAATCGGGAATATTGCCCACCTTTTGCTGATAATCGGAAATGGGTACTCTAAACAAATACCATGGTTCGGTGCCGGTAGAACCATCGGCATATCTAATTGAAATATTTTGCCGGTCGGTAATGTATTTATCTCCTACCCGCATGTTTGGATGAAGGTCAATCTCATATTGATAATATTCTTCACTTTCATTCAGCGTGTTATCCCTGTTTAAATCTTCATTGTCAGGATATAATGTAGCTGCAGGACTAAACTGAGAATTGCCTGTAGCTATCGGGGAATTGCCTTGCGGGTTATTGAAGTTTTTATATCTGCCAAGAATGCCGGTATTTGCTGCATCATAGGCGTTGTCACGGTACCATCTATAGTTATCGTTTGACGGGTCTTGCTGTGCCCTTGCATATAAGGCAGAACCGGGGCCAAAATTGGCCAGCACATTATTTAAATAAGTTGATCTTTTCGTCGCTTCCCCACCGTCATCTAATCCATCAAAACCTACATCCTGGAAAGGGCGGTCAGCAGGATCGTTGCTAAAAGCTTGTGTAACCTGGATCGGGTTAACGGGTGTTCTACCCCAAGTAGAGGAGTTGTCGACGGCAGATGGCTGATTTGGTGAGTTTAAGCCATTTTCGTAAAAACGTCTTCCATCCTTCAATACGTCTTCGCTAATTGAACCCAGGTTTAAATATAATTTTCCGCCGGTGCTATTAGGTTTTTTGATAAAAGGGTCCTGTACCCAGAACTCAACAAATTCTACATTACTGGTCACAAAATCGGTTTGATCAATCGATCTCATTATACCGCCCCAACGCTTTCGTGGATTTTTCAATTTTCCATTTGCATCCACCTGCGCTGCATCGCTCACGTAGTTGTAAGGTCCGATATCAGTTGGATAATATGCAAGGTCAAAAGTCACTAACTGGTTTTCGCCCAAATTATTCGTTCTCTGCGGATACAGCTCCTGGTTGAAAACCGCCCTCACTCTTGGATCGCTCAATTCAGCTACATTTCTCCTTAAAGGATTGTTTACACTGTTTCTATCCTGCAAAATTGGTTCTATATTATACCAGGCTAATTTTGCCCTGTTATAGTTATAAGGTAAGGAGTCAATTAAAGTCGCTTCAGGAAACAACCCGTTATTTTGCGGTGTACTGGCCAAAGCCCAGGAAATAAAAGGAAACCGCAGATCAATGCTATTTCGTGTTCCTTCAAAGTCGTCAACATAAATCAATCCATTGCTTCCTGAACCAATTTGAGCTGGATGACCCGGCTTTAAAAAAGCAGCTTCTCCGTAAGCATTAATTGAAGACATCGTATTGCTTTCATAAAAAGGAAGCTTATTTAAAAGTCGGGTAAGGCCGGCCGACTGCGTACGATAATTAAAGTCTACACCATACATTGTGTTTCTGATCGGATCTTCACCATAATTCATTTTGGTAAAAAAAGGCCGCTCAGACAGGCGGGCCATTGTTGCCCCTAACGACAGCTTTTTATTTGCTAAATAGTCGGCGCGTAACCCCAGGAAACTTCGTTGTTGTATACCAAAACCCGCATTATTTTCAAATTGAACATTTACCGGGACACCACTGTTTAGGATAGCTCCATTCAGAATTTTTACTGTACCAAGATTATAATCAATACTATAATCAAAATTCTCTCTTAAGATCTGGCCTCCTGCTGTAACAGTAACCGATCCCGGTGGAACGTTGAATGCGCCTAAATAGATCTCAGATGAAGAACTGCCCTTTCCGGCACCTTGCATCACATACCGATTTAGGTTTGCATAAGTTTGAGCAATTGCTTTTATAGAGTCGTACAACTGGCGATAGACGTATTTTGGGGCAAGTGCACTTGATGTACCGGAAAAAGCGAGTCTTTCCAGATCGCGCCCAAAAGGCTCAAGAAGCGGGAAAATTATTTTTCCCTGTTGGGATAGTACTGTAAAGCCTTCCACATAATCGAAGACCCCGTCAGGTAACGGGTCATTCTGGTTATTGAGTCGGTCAAGATTCAAAATTCGCAGCAACGTTCTTCCTTCTACAGAAGAATCTCCCTCGGGTAAATATCTTTTTAAACCTCCGCTTGGCTCCTGGTACAAAACGTTCAACTTAAAATCCTGCCTTTGAATTCCCGGCAGGTCCAATGAATAAACATTTTTCATCATCCATCTCCAAATTGGCAGCGCGGGACGTTGTGAAGTCGCTTTTAATAATTTCAGTAACAATACTTTTTGCACACCTTGTGTAGAGTCAAGTGCAACATCCTGTGAAAACTCTCCTACCTGGAAAACCCTTCCGTTGTACGTATACTGGTATGCTACTCCCAATACCTCATCAGCCTGTAATTGCTGGTTTAGGGAAACGAAACCAATTTGTGGGTTGAAGTAATATTCGTTTGGATTTAGTTTTCTTGCAAATGTTTTTTCATAATCTTCAACTGCGCGCAAGCCTTTACCGATTAAAATAGAATTTATTAAAACAGGATTACGGATCGAGGGAGAATTAATCAAATTTGTATACAAGTCATTCGCCTTATTTTCAGGAAGTACACCGGTATTGTTACTATGAACATTTGGATTGAAGGGGGTAGATTCACCTAAATCCATCAAACCAACTACATCCCTTGTCTCTGTAGTTGCTCCGGTCCGGTTGGTTACCCAAACTTCCATCCTTAAAATTTGCACCTGGCTATTAACTACCGGCAAGCTTTGCATTGCCCTGTTATAATTTGCTCTGAAATAATCTGCTAACAGGAAGTGCCTGTTTTCTTCATAATCATCAATTTTCTTGTTGAACGTGGAGGTGGCGGCGCCGCCTTGTAATGCAAGTGATTGCCGTTGGGCTTTTTGGGTTGCGATTACTCCGGACAAGAATAATTTACCAAACTGCAACTGAGTCTTTAAACCAAACAGACTTTGTGCACTTGGAATTAGGGTTCCTTTTGACGTAAACGATACATTTCCTGCTTCAATGGACTTTATAATTTCATCGTCCATTCCTTTGTAATCCAGCTTCAACTGGTTTTCAAAGTCAAAGTTTGCAAGTGTATTATAATTAATAGGAAGTTTGAGCTTGTCTCCGATATTGGCAATAACATTGATATTTGAATTCATATTGAAGTCAAAGCCACCATTCTTTCTTGCACTTTCAGGAAGTGTAGGATTTTTAATATTTTGCCCCTCGTATCCGGCGGTAATATCAACATTACCTTGAGGCCTGATGTCAACTTTTAATCCGTTTGGCCCCACACCAAATATTCTATCAAAAAGCTTATCGTACGTTTTTAGTTTTGGGCGCTCAACTTTTCTGTTTAAGACACTTAAGGTATTTGCTCTTTTTCTAAAATATTCACTTTCAGACTCCCTTGCCTTAAAACGCATCATCTCCTCAAAGGTCATGTAAGTGGGTGTCCTATAGTTTGAATTGCCTATTTTCTCAACTATATAATATTGCTTTGTTTTTGGGTCATATTGAATGTCTCTTTTTATGTAGCCAGTGTCAGAAAGATTGAAAGGATTATTTGATTTGTAGGTAAAAGGATCGCCTACCCTGTCGCTTATAGGAAAGCGGGTAGTGTCTTTTGTAGCACGACGGCTGGTATCCTGTGCATAAGTACAGGTTGCCGCAAAAGCAAAAAAGATTATGAAAAGTATTAAAGAAAATTTGTAATAATAACGTACCGACACCGAAAGTAGTTTATGTACAATTCTCTCTATAGGCTAAATGTTTTTTAGGGCTCTTTTTATGAGCTCTTCTAATGGAATGTTTGCACCATTTGCATCAATAACGTTTTTTATTGCCTTTTCTGCGTTCGGCTTTGGAATTCCTAAAGAAATTAACGCATTCAATGCGTCGTTTTCCATTTTATTTGCAACGGAAGGTGTAAGATTAGCATCGTTTAAGTTCTTACTTAATTTGTCTTTTAACTCTAAACATAGTCGTTCAGCAGTCTTTCTACCTATTCCTTTGATGCTTTCCAGTAGGCGTGCATTGCTTTGCACGATTGCTCTAATAATTTCGTCAGGCTTCATTCCAGACAACATCATTCTTGCTGTCGCTGCACCAACGCCCGAAACACTGATTAGTTGGGTGAACAGTTCTTTTTCAGACAAATCTGCAAATCCATATAAGGTCTGGTTGTTCTCAGTAATATGAACGTATGTAAACAGTTGTCCGCTATCCTGGTCGCTAATAGCAGAATAGGTATTTAGGCTCACCTGGCATTCGTAACCAACTCCATTTACATCAACAATAATTTGGGCGGGATTTTTAACTGCAAACTTTCCTCTGACAAACGCGATCACATACAAGTATTTAACGGGGTTTCAAAAATATAAGATGAAAAGCGAAGTACAAATATTATTTTAAAATAAAAATTTGCTTAGCGAGACCTGCAAGCTGCTGCTTTTACTATTCAAGAATAAACAATTACTTTTATCCCCCGAATTAAATAATTATAAAGCAATCAATGTCACAAAAAATTAGCGCAGCAATTACCGGTGTGGGTGGATATGTTCCTGAATACAGATTGACAAATAAGGAGTTAGAAACGCTTGTAGAAACAAACGATGAGTGGATAAAGTCGAGAACAGGTGTAGAAGAAAGGAGAATTTTGAAAGGTGAAGGAAAAGCAACATCTGATCTTGGTGCACCTGCAGTGCTTAATTTATGTGAAAAACGCGGTATAGATCCTCTGGAAATTGAGGTGATCATTTGCTGCACCGTTACTGCCGATATGCTTTTTCCGGCGACTGCTAATATCATAAGTGAAAAAATAGGTGCAAAAAACGCATTCAGCTTCGATTTGGGAGCAGCTTGTTCGGGGTTTCTATTTGGCTTAACGATGGGCGCGTCACTCATAGAAAGCGGTCGTTACAAAAAAGTAGTGGTGGTTGGTGCTGATAAAATGAGTGCAATTGTCGATTACAGCGATAGAACAACTTGCATTTTATTCGGCGATGGAGCCGGAGCTGTTTTACTTGAACCAGGCGAAGAAGGATATGGCGTTTTAGACAGTAACCTTAAAACAGACGGAAGCGGCGAAAAATATCTTAACATGAAAGCCGGGGGTTCACGAAAACCCGCCTCTGCAGAAACACTTGCGGCAAAAGAACATTATATATACCAGGAAGGGCAATCGGTTTTCAAATTTGCCGTGGTAGGTATGGCAGATGTATCTTATGAATTGATTCAAAGAAATAACCTCACTGGTGATGATATAGCGTGGCTGGTTCCTCACCAGGCCAATAAAAGAATAATTGACGCTACTGCAAAGCGCATGGGGATACCTCCTGAAAAGGTGATGCTCAATATTATGCGCTATGGCAACACGACTTCGGGAACAATTCCTTTGTGTTTATGGGAGTGGGAAAACCAATTGAAAAAAGGCGATAACCTGGTGCTTGCCGCTTTTGGTGGCGGTTTTACCTGGGGCGCAACTTTGATCAAGTGGGCCTATGATGGGAATGTTACAAAATAAGTTCGTTTTCGAAAAAATAAGAAAAGCTGCAAAACATCATTGCAGCTTTTTTTATTGCCTTTTAGTATTTACGGAAATCGGTTTATTAATGCATTATATAGTTCTGATCAAAAGTCTAAAATGTTTTAGCAAACATTGGTAACACGTGGAGTCATCGTTGTGTCACTCCCTTGTACTGTAAAATATAAATGCGGCAGAACAAACCAGCTATGACCGTAGCGATATGAAATTTAGCAGGCACTTTTGGCTGAGCAAACATGAAAAGGTATAAGTGCTACGGTGAGCGCACAAGTTTTTTTGGAACACGGATAACACAGATTGAGAGGATTAGGCAGATTACCGAGGTAAGAAAACCTAAACCAATCCGTTTTTATCCGGAAAAACAGCGTTAGCGAAGTGATATTACCAGGGAAACAATTTTAGAATCGGTTTTTATCAGTTTGATCCGTGTCATCCGTGTTCTATTGTTTGGAGAAAAAAGATGAGTACAGACGGTAGGTACAAGAGAGTGACACAACGATGATTCATGAACGTCCGAATGCTTGCAACACCAAAATTCTCTTTACTCAACAGGGGCAATTTCTACTTTTAGCCAGGTGAAGACAAGAGCAGCAATCACAGCACCTATAAAGGGTCCAATGATCGGGATCCAACCGTATGTCCAGTTACTGCTTCCTTTTCCTTTAATAGGCAATATAGAATGAGCAATCCGGGGACCGAAATCACGCGCAGGATTGATGGCGTAACCGGTTGTTCCACCTAAAGACAACCCAATCGCCCACACCAGAAAGGTAACGGGTATAGCGCCTAATGAACCAAGACCGATACGTGTTTTTTGATCGGTAATTTCTGCACTGGTAAAATAAAAGATTACAAAAACAAGCACGAAGGTTCCAACGATTTCACTTAGCAAGTTAAAAATGCGGTTGTGAATAGCGGGAGCTGTACAAAAAACTGCTAATTGAGAATTTGGGTCTTTTGTCATGTTGAAATGATCCCGGTAAACGATCCAAACTAAAAAAGCGCCTATAACAGATCCTATCAATTGGGCAATGATGAAGGTCAATACTTTGTTCCAGGCAAATTTTCCGGCAACGGCAAGACCAATCGTAACCGCAGGATTTAAATGAGCGCCACTGTAAGGAGTCGCTATGACCACACCCACAAACACTGCAAGAGCCCAGCCCGTAGTGATAACCATCCAACCAGCATTGTTTCCTTTTGTTCCATGCAATACTACGTTGGCTACAACACCATTGCCTAATAAAATAACAAGCATGGTACCTATTAATTCGGCTGTAAATTCTGACATGGCTTTAATCGGTTTGGGAGTTTTGGGTTTTGAGTTTTGAGTCTTTAAAACGTGAATGGCGTACGGATAGTAAATGGGCAAACAATTAAACCATCAATCAATTAAACAATTTAATCCTCAGCCCACGCCTTACAGGCTCTTACCGCTTTGTGCCATCCTTTTATCAAAACTTCTGGTTTGTTCTCTTTAGACGGTTCGAATGTTCTGTTTACTTTCCATTGCTGGCTGATCTCATCAACACTGCTCCAATAACCAACTGCGAGACCGGCAAGGTAAGCTGCACCCATTGCTGTGGTTTCAGTGATCTCAGGCCTCACAACATTGGCTTGCAGCACGTCAGCCTGTATCTGCATCAGCAGGTCGTTTACAGTAGCACCACCATCGACACGCAACTCACCAATAGAAACTCCGGAGTCGGCTTCCATCGCCTTTAAAACTTCCATTGTCTGGAAAGCAATGCTTTCTAATGCTGCCCGGGCAATGTGAGCTGAAGTGCTGCCACGGGTAAGACCGACAATTGTGCCGCGGGCATCCTGGTTCCAATGTGGCGCACCTAAACCGGTAAAGGCCGGAACAACATAAACACCACCATTGTCGGCTACTTTTTGTGCAAGTTCTTCAACTTCGGCAGAGGACGAAATGATTTGCAATCCATCTCTTAACCATTGCACAACTGCGCCTCCAACAAAAATGCTTCCTTCCAATGCATATTGTACCTGGTCTCCGATCTTCCAGGCGACGGTCGTAATTAAATTGTTTTTAGAAAGGACAGGACGATCACCAATATTCATCAGCATAAAACATCCCGTACCATAAGTATTCTTGACCATTCCCGTCTTCGTACACATCTGTCCAAATAGTGCCGCCTGTTGATCTCCCGCAATACCAGCGATTGGAATTTTTGCAGCTAAGATTTCACCTGCAGTTTCGCCAAATACTTCACTCGAAGAACGAACTTCTGCCAACATATTTAACGGAACATCGAATATTTTCAATAACTCTTCATCCCACTGAAGTGTATGAATATTGAAAAGCATTGTTCGCGATGCATTGGTTACATCTGTAACATGTGTTTTTCCTGCTGTTAGATTCCAGATAAGCCATGAGTCTACTGTTCCAAAAGCAAGCTTGCCTGCTAAAGCCTTTTCTTTGGCACCAGCTACATTCTCTAATATCCATTTGATTTTTGTTGCCGAAAAATAAGCGTCTACAATAAGACCGGTTTTTTGCTGAATCAGTTTATCGATCCCTTTTTGTTTTAACTCATCACAAAACGATGCGGTCCGGCGATCCTGCCAGACAATTGCATTATAAATCGGGCGACCAGTTTCCCTTTCCCAAACTATAGTTGTTTCTCTTTGATTGGTTATACCAATTGCGGCAATGTCAATTGGCCTTAATCCTGCTTTAATGACGGCTTCTGCAACCACTCCTGCCTGTGAAGACCAGATCTCATTGGCGTCATGCTCTACCCAACCAGGCTGGGGATAAATCTGAGTAAATTCTTTTTGAGCGATAGATTCAATATTGCCATTGTGATTAAAGACGATAGCCCTTGAACTGGTAGTTCCCTGGTCAATTGAAAGAATGAATTTTTCCATCACTTGGTTGTTGGTTTCTGTTATTAGTTTCGGTGGTATTATCCGATCTTAAATTTGGCAAGTATTGATAAGCCAGCTGATTGAACCGTGCTAATTGCACTCTTTTCCATTCTTCGGAGTAACCAAGCTCTTCCGCTATCAGCTCTGCAACACGAGGAGCAGCTTCAATAGCAGCCAGTGCGTCTAAAAACAAAATCCGCAACCTTCTCGCCAACACATCTTCAGGATTTCTTGCCATTTCGTAGCGGACTGCCCAAACAACCTCAGCTTCTACATATGGTAACTGATTAACTAATAGTCGATCTAAGGATGGGTTTTCTTTGATCAATTCCTGTATACCTGCTGCGTCGGTTCCGTAGACTGAAAGATGGCTATTAATGTGAGTGGTTGTGCAACCATGTACCCTTAATTTTTTTGTAAGACAAACGCTTTTTGCCAACCTGCCAACTTCAATTGCCTTGTTTACCGTTTCCTCAGCCATCTTTCTATAGGTGGTCCATTTGCCTCCGGTAATTGTTATAAGGCCTGAGGCGCTTACCAGTAGCTTATGATCACGTGAAATTTCCTTGGTACTGTTTGAATTTTTATTGTCCGCTGCCAGTGGACGCAAGCCAGCGAAAACGCTTAAGACATCTTTGCGGGTTGGGGTAACAGTAAAATAACTTTTCACTGTTTCAAGAACAAATTCAATTTCCTCTTCCAGTGCAACAGGTTCCAGGCTGTTTGTAGTAAGTGGAGTATCGGTGGTACCCACCAGTACATGCTCATGCCACGGAACAGCAAATAAAACTCTTCCGTCTTTAGTTTCAGGTATAAGTATTGCGTTTGTGCTTGTTAGAAAGGATTTTTTTAAAACGATATGAATTCCCTGGCTTGGCCTCACCAGGGGCGGTCTTCCCGGTTCATCAAACTTAAGCACCTCATCAACGAAAATTCCTGTAGCGTTTATCACCACCTTTGCTGACAGGTTATATTCCTTATTAGTTTCAAGGTCTATAGCAGAAACCCCATTTACTTTCCCATGTTGTTTATGTAAGCCCGTTACCTTAAAGTAGTTTAAAAGAACCCCGCCTTTTGAAGCGCTTGTCTGAGCAAGGTTGACTGCCAGGCGGGCATCATCAAATTGACCATCGAAATATTCGACGCCCGATGCTAAACCCTTAGTGTTGATATTAGGTAGTTGTTGTATTACCTTTTTCCTGCTAAAAAAGCTTGATTTGCCAAAACTGAAACGGCCCGAAAGCCAGTCATAAAGCTTTAGACCGATAACATATTTAATAGTGGAAAATAAGCTGTAGCAGGGAATAATAAAAGATTGGGCTTTTACGAGGTGAGATGCATTTTTAAGCATGATTGCCCTTTCATCTAATGCATGATACACCAGCCTTACATCACCCTTAGCCAAATAGCGCACACCGCCATGCACCAGTTTTGTGCTTCTGCTGGAAGTACCTTTAGCAAAATCAGCCTGCTCTAAAAGTAATGTGGAATAACCGCGGCTTGCACTATCAACTGCAACGCCTAAGCCCGTTGCTCCTCCGCCAATCACAATTATGTCCCATGCAGATTGGTCGTTAATTCTTTGTACAAACTCATCCCTTGAGAACTTTGTAATTCGTTGCTGTTCAGGCATTAAAACGGGTTATTATATGGGCAAACGTGTTAGATGTGTAATTTACAGGATAATACTTCTATTTCATTATAATCTATAAATTTTCTTCACGCCAGAATTTACCTGATGGTGGGCACAAATTATTACTGCAGGTTTTCAATAATTCCTGCAATACCCTGTCCCCCGCCAACACATGCGGTTACCATTCCATATTTTTTATTAAGTCGCTTCATATCATTTAAGATCTGTACAGTCAATTTGCTTCCTGTACAGCCGAGTGGATGACCAAGCGCTATGGCTCCACCGTTTATATTGACTATTCCAGGATCTAAATTCAATTCCCTTATAACAGCTACAGCCTGGGCAGCAAATGCTTCATTCAATTCAATAAGCTCAATTTCATTTTGGGTCATTCCCGCAGCTTTCAAAACTTTTGGAACAGCAGCGACTGGTCCGATCCCCATTAACCTTGGATTAACTCCGGCATTTGAACAAGCAACTAATCGACCTATCGGTTTTAATCCAAGTTCATTAACCATTTTCTCACTCATCACAATTACAAAGCTTGCTCCGTCACTTGTCTGTGAAGAGTTGCCTGCAGTAACAACGCCGCCGGCAGCGAAAACAGGTTTTAATTTGGTGAGTGCCTCCATGCTGGTATCTGCCCGAGGACCTTCATCGGTATCAACAGTATACGTTTTCTTTTGCTTTTTGCCTTTCTCATCAAGATATACCTGCTCAACATTTATCGGTAAAATGCCGTTTTTGAAAAAACCGGTAGAAATAGCACTAATTGCTTTTTGATGTGATTGGTAGCTGTACTCATCCTGGTCTTGGCGGCTGACTTTGTATTCTTTTGATACAGCTTCCGCTGTTAATCCCATGTTTAAATAATAATCCGGTTCTTCAGAAGCAATCGAGAAAGCGGGAACAGTTTTCCAACCTGCCGTGGGTACCATGCTCATGCTTTCTACACCGCCGGCAATGATACAATCTGCCATTCCCATTCTTATTTTCGCCGTAGCGATCGAAATAGTTTCAAGTCCGCTGGCACAATAACGATTCACCGTCATTCCCGGTGTGTCATATCCCAAAGCCCTTGCAGCTATGATCCTCCCTACCTGCAATCCTTGTTCAGCTTCGGGAACTGCGTTTCCTACTATGACATCGTCTACTCTCTTTGCCTCCAATTGAGGTATAGATGCCATTAACCCTTTAATCACGTCAATTGCCAGGTCATCGGGGCGGGTAAAACGAAATCCTCCTTTTTTACTTTTAGTTACTGCAGTTCTGTACCCTGCAACTATATAAGCTTCCTGCATATTGTATAAAAGTTATGAATTCAAATGTAATAAAAAGTAACAGTAGTTGCATAGGCAACTAAGTGCTTTAGTCGCCTTGAAATCTTTACCGGTCCAAGACGCATCATACTGATTAACATTCGACCCTGTCGGCCCTACTTAAGATTGGTGGTTCACGACTAGTTTTAGAATGCATGCCCGTAGCGTCCATTTCATATTTCTGCTCTTTTACCAAATTTAAACATTTTCGAACATTACCTTCGCAGCATGTATTCGTTGATTCGCAATTTACTTTTCAACTTCGACCCGGAAGCCGTCCATTACTTCGCAATGAACTCGCTTAAAAGAGCCTCCAACATTTCCGTCTTACAGAAAATGATCGCAAAAAATTTTCATTTCGAACATTCCTCTTTACATAAACAAGTGTTTGGTTTACCGTTTAGAAATCCTGTTGGTTTTGGTGCAGGCTTCGATAAAAATGCACTCTACCTGAAAGAACTGGAAGCAATAGGTTTTGGATTTATTGAAATCGGTACAGTGACACCCCTGCCTCAACCTGGTAATGATAAACCAAGGTTATTTCGCCTGCCTAAAGATGAGGCGATCATAAACAGGATGGGGTTTAACAACAACGGGGTAAAAGCGGTAGCGGCCAGACTGAGGGCGACAAAAAGAAACATTATTGTTGGCGGAAACATTGGAAAAAACAAGGCTACCCCGAACGACGACGCCTGGAAGGATTATGAGATTTGTATGAACGAACTGTTTGATTGTGTTGATTACTTTGTCGTTAATGTAAGCTCACCTAATACCCCAGGTTTAAGGGAGTTGCAGGAGAAATCGTCGCTGAGAAAAATATTAAGCCAGTTACAAAATATCAACCAGGGCCGAATGAATACAAAGCCGCTGTTATTGAAGATTGCCCCGGACCTTACGGTTGGCCAGTTAGATGATATTATAGAACTGGCACATGAGGTTAAACTAAATGGTCTTGTTGCAACCAATACTACAATAAGCAGAGAAAACCTGCAAACCGGATCGGAAGTGGTTAGCAAAATCGGACAGGGTGGCCTTAGTGGTAAACCTTTGAGGCAAAAATCTACACAAATAGTTCAATACATCGTTAAGCAAACAGGTGGAGCCTTGCCGGTAATTGCAAGCGGTGGAATTTTTACAGGTGATGATGCAAGTGAAAAGTTCGCCGCTGGCGCATCCTTAATTCAGGTTTGGACCGGGTTTATTTATGAAGGTCCTGCGATTGTGAAGAACATTTGCACCGAACTTGCTGCAAAAAAGCAGGCGTAATTATTTATTACCATTTCATCATTCGCAAAATCAAGAGGGGATGTCTTCTCTTATATTTGCCACTTTAAAAAATTTTACGAGATGGAGTATTTGCTTTCATTAGATGCGTTAATAAGCCTGTTGACACTTACGGTTCTTGAGGTAGTATTGGGTATTGATAATGTAATTTTTGTTTCAATCATAATGGGCAGAATGCCCAAAAACCAACAATTAAATGCCCGGCGCTTATGGATGGTTACAGGTATAATTGTGCGTGTACTATTGTTAATGGCATTGGGTTGGCTTATCCGGCAAAAAGGCAAACCGCTGTTTGAATTATTCGGAAAAGGCTTTGACCTTGCCAGTCTTGTAATGCTTGCAGGAGGTTTATTTCTTATCTACAAAACCGTTAAAGAAATTCACCACAAGCTTGAAGGTGAAGAAGAACATGGTCCTGGCTCAGGCACTAAACCGGCATCTTTTGCCAGTGCGATTGGACAAATAATATTGGTGGATATGATCTTTTCCTTTGACAGCATTATAACAGCAGTTGGTATAGCAACTCACCTTGAAGTAATGATCATAGCTGTAGTAATTGCGATGATCATAATGTTCACCTTTAGCCAAAGAATAGCTGATTTTATTGCCCGCCACCCTACATTAAAGATGCTTGCTTTGTCATTTTTAGTAATGGTAGGTTTCGTCTTACTGGTTGAAGGTTGGGCTGGCGACGCGGCTCATAATTTACACCTGAAAAACTACGTTTATTTTGCCATGGCGTTCTCATTTATCGTCGAGCTGCTAAATATGCGCCTCAGGAAAACAGTCACGAATCCAGTGGAATTACGGTCACCGAAACTGGATGATGCAGGATTGGGGGATATAGCCAAGCCTCTTATTAAGTAGCATAATAAATGAAAAAGCATCTTTTTAGGATGCTTTTTCATTTATTAAAAAACCTGGTTAATCTTACTGTTAATCGACCTGAAGTTTTCCGCTTAAAATCAGATACACAGAACGGTTGCAGAAACAACACCTGCCGTCTCTGTCCTTAATCTTGTCTCACCTAAAGTAACCGGTTTAAATCCATTATCAAGAGCCGATGAAATTTCATCCTTTGTAAAATCACCTTCAGGTCCAATCAATATTTGAACAGACTCTTGTTTTCGAAAATCAGTAATGGTGGCTTTCATTTCTTCTTCACAATGCGCTATTAATTTTAATTCATAATCAGAAGTTGGAATCACTCTGCTCAAAAGAGTCGGTTGCTGTAGTATCGGTAGCCAGACCTGCTTGCTTTGCATCATTGCGCTGATAACGATCTGTCTCATCCTTTCATATCGAAAGTGTTGCTTTTCTGTTCTTTCACATAATAAAGGGATGATTTCTGTAGCACCTATTTCTGTTACTTTTTCCAGCAACCATTCGAACCGGCTGGCATTTTTTAATAATGAAACACCTACACACACCTTCTGTAGTTTTTGTGCAACAACTTTTCTCTCTATTATTTTAACCGTACATTTTTTTTTGTGCTCATCTATTATTTCTGCCGTCAATAAATTTCCACCACCATCTGTCAGTTGTAATCTCTCCTTTGCTTTCATTCTCAAAACCTGCACTACGTGTTTCGAAGTCTCTTCATTCAATGTGAGAATATCAGCCGAAGAAAATGCATCAAGAAAAAAAATAGGCACATCCATAGCTGTAAAATTAAAAACAAAAACCCCGGAAAACCGGGGCTTGCATATAAAGATTGGTTGCGGCAATAGTTAAAACGGTGACGCTTCATCAAACCCTTCATCAAATTCACCTGTATTCATCTTACTTCCTTTCTGGATAAATAAACGGGCGCCATCATTTGCTGGTGGCGGTGTTCCAGGTCCCCCACCCGACGATATCGGTTTCCAGCTTCCACCTCCACCTGTTGACGGCGGGTTACCACCTCCCAAATCATCGCCTTCTTCTTCTACGAATTTTTGTATATGGAGTAGGGCTCTCAGCTTAATGGTTTCCAGACTACCGTTTCTGTGTTTGGCAATTCTTACGTGTGTTTCACCTCTGTTACTTTCACCTAATTCATTCGTATTTATCTCATAATATTCAGGACGATAAAGGAACATTACCATATCCGCATCCTGCTCAATAGCACCCGATTCCCGCAGGTCACTCAACTGCGGCATTTTGCTTTCTTTACGTGTTTCAACAGCACGGCTTAACTGGCTTAAAGCAATTATCGGAACCTGCAGTTCTTTTGCCAAACTCTTCAAATCTCTTGAGATGCGACTGATCTCCTGTTCACGGTTAGAGTTCTTGTCGCCGCTTCCACTCATCAGTTGCAGGTAGTCAATGATGATTAAGCCAACTTTGTGCTTATTCACCAACCGGCGAGCTTTAGCTCTGAATTCGAAAATGTTTAGTGCAGCAGTATCGTCAATATAAATAGGTGCGTCACTTAGTTTGGTTACCCCTTTACTATACAACTGTTGCATTTCATAATCTTCCAAACGGCCCCGGCTGATCTTTTCAAGCATGATACCGCTCTCGGCACTAAGAATACGCGAGACCAACTGGGCAGAGCTCATCTCAAGACTAAAAAACGCAACGGCGGTTGGCTTTGTAGGATGTAAAGCTGCACTACGAACTAAGTTTAGCGCAAATGCCGTTTTACCTACCGCCGGACGTGCGGCAAGAATGATAAGATCTGTTGGTTGCCATCCAAATGTCACCTTGTCCATCGAAGGAAATCCGGTAGGAACACCGGAAATCTCTTCCTGCTTATTTCTAAGGTGATCTATTCTTTGAATCGTTTTAACCAGGACACTACCAATGTCATCAAAGTTCTTTTTTAGGTAGTTGTTGGTGATGTTAAACATTTTGCTCTCACTTTCATCGAGCAAATCGAAAACATCAGTGCTATCTTCATATGCATCACCTATAATCTCTCCGCTAATCCGGATCAGTTCTCTTTGTATAAACTTTTGTAAGATTATTCTGGCATGCGCTTCAATATTGGCAGTCGATACTACCATGTTAGTGAGCTTGGTAATAGCATAAGGTCCGCCCACAACGTCTAATTCTTCTTTAGTCTTTAATTCCTCAACAACAGTTAAAATATCTATCGGCAGACTTTTCTGCGCGAGAGATTGAAAACATTTAAAAATCCTTTGGTGAGCGTCAACATAAAAACATTCCGGTTTTAAAATTTCAACCACATTGTCAAATGCGCTTTTCTCAAGCATGATTGCACCTAATACGGCTTCTTCCAGTTCTTTTGCCTGCGGGGGCACCTTTCCATAAACCATTGTGCTCATGTCGAGCGAAGGCTTTCTTCCTTTCTTGCGGTCCTTATTAAAGTTGGTTAATTCCATTATTTTTCGTTTGGTCTTTGTACTGTTTTTCGATCCTAAACTATTTATTCAGCACACATTTTTCTTTTTTCCAATATCAAAAAATCGTTAGAAGAATTTTACAGGACGGCGAATATAGCGTCTTAAAAACTGAGTAAAAAACTTTTAAGCAATGTATAGTTCTCCTATTTTATTCAACACAGTTCTTCAAGTAAAACTCCCGCTTGCTAACAAAAAACAGCAAGATGTTCACAAGCTAAAAAAGTTTTCGACTACTTTTCAAATTGAATTCACACACCGTGTGCAGAAAGAATTATTGTTAAAAAATAGGTTTGGACCGGTTTTAATATTAATTCGACGGGGAAAATTTTCCACAAAAATTAATAAAAATTTAAGTAGAAAATGCGGTTAGTAAGTAAAAAAATACAATTAAGAAAATTAGAGGAAAGGCGTTTTTTTGATACATATCTTTAAGCTTCTTTTATAACGTCTTGCTCTTTTTGTTGCCAAATTACTTATGTGGCATAAAGTAGAATTATGAATGCTGTTTTGCACCTGCTATATTTGCAGCCTGCAAAATAGATGATTACATGACGATTAGTTATAAATGGCTTAGTGAGTACCTTCCCGAAGAAATTGAACCTGAAAAGCTCTCAAAAATTTTAACCTCAATTGGCTTAGAAGTAGAAAACCTTGAAAAATTTGAGAGCATAAAAGGCGGGTTACAAGGCGTCGTTACAGGACAGGTACTAGAGGTTACACAACACCCTAACGCTGATAAACTGAAACTGACCAAGGTTGATATAGGTGAATCAGATCCTTTGAAAATTGTTTGCGGTGCTGCAAATGTGGCTGCCGGACAAAAGGTTTTGGTTGCAACTGTAGGATCGACAATTTATCCGGTTAACGGGCAGCCGATTACTTTGAAGGCTGCAAAAATAAGAGGTGAGGAAAGCCAGGGAATGATCTGCGCCGAAGATGAGATCGGTCTTGGAACCAGTCATGAAGGGATTATGGTTTTACCTCAGGAAGTTCCTATAGGTACTAAAGCTTCGGATTATTTTAAACCTTATACTGATTACATCTTTGAAATTGGACTTACTCCAAACAGAATGGATGCAATGAGTCATTTTGGTGTAGCCAAAGACGTTTGCGCTTATTTAACTCATCATCATAAGCAGGAGGTAAGACCACGCAGCCCTTTCACCAATAATTTTAAAGCAGATAGTCATTCCGCTGCAATAAAAGTAACCATTGAAAATACAGAAGCATGTAAACGATATTCAGGGGTAACGATTTCAGGGGTTTCTGTACAAGAAAGTCCAAAATGGCTACAGGACAAATTGATTGCAATTGGACAAAGACCAATTAATAATATAGTAGACATTACCAATTTTATTCTCCATGAAACCGGCCAGCCTTTACATGCTTTTGATGTAGCAGCTATTAAGGGTGGTAGTATAATAGTTAAAAACTTACCTCAGGACTCGCTGTTTGTAACGCTGGATGAAAAGGAAAGAAAACTTGACAGCGCAGATTTAATGATTTGCAATGCAAAAGAAGGAATGTGTATAGCAGGCGTGTTTGGTGGTGCGCAGAGTGGTGTAAAGAGTGATACCAAAAACATCTTTCTGGAAAGTGCGTGGTTTAATCCTACAAGTATTCGCAAGACGTCTTTCCGCCACGGTTTAAGAACTGAGGCCGCAGCAAGATTTGAAAAAGGGGTCGATATTTCAAATGTGGTTACTGTTTTAAAACGTGCTGCTTTGTTAATCAAACAAGTGGCAGGCGGAGAAATTTCGTCAGACATAATAGATGTATATCCTTCACCGGAAGATAAAACGCAGGTTGGAATAAAATACCATTACCTGAAAAAATTAAGCGGCAAGAATTACCATCCTGACGCCGTCAAGAGAATCTTAACCAGCCTTGGATTTGAGATCATAAAAGAAGGCTTGGATGAATTATGGGTGGCGGTTCCTTATAGTAAGCCTGATATTTCATTACCTGCTGACATTGTTGAAGAAATTTTGAGGATCGATGGGCTCGACAATGTGCAAATTACGGGAAGCATGACTATTACTCCCGCTATCGATGAAAACATTCTGAAGGAAAATCTTAGGGAAAAGATTGCTGGTTATCTTGTGGGTCTCGGGTTCAATGAGATCGTTACCAATTCTATCACTAACAGTAAGTATTATAATGAAGGTGAACTGGCAGGATCTGCCAAAATGATCAACAGTTTAAGTATAGACCTTGATGTGATGCGGTTATCAATGGTTGAGACAGGGCTGGAAACAATTACTTATAACCTTAACCGGAAAAATAAAGATCTGCAACTTTTTGAGTTTGGTAAAACCTATCATTCAAACGGCGTTGGTAACTACAACGAAAAAGAGCACCTGGCTTTATACCTGACAGGCCAGCAACAAAAAGATAGCTGGAAGTCAAAGCAAAATAACATTGATTTTTATCGCGCCAAAGGAATTGCCTCAGGCATGATCCAACTTTGCGGAATAGAAAATCCTCATTTCGAAGTAACAACTGTTAACGGATTTTCTACTGCTCTTACAGGTACAGTAAGTCAGCAGCAACTGATCACTGTGGGAGAAATTAGCGCAGAAAAATTGAAAACCTTTGATATAAAGCAGCCCGTTTATTTTATAGACATTGATTGGCTCCTTTTGCTTCAATTAGCTGCAAACCAAACAATAACATACAGGGAAGTTTCAAAATTTCCGGCAGTACAGCGAGACCTTGCCATTGTGGTCGACCGAAAAGTAACGTTCGAAGCTGTTGAAAATGTGGTTGGAAAAGTAAAAGTTCCTAAATTACAAGACGTGCAGTTGTTCGATATTTTTGAAAGTGAGAAACTTGGACACGAAAAGAAATCAATGGCAGTTAGTTTCACTTTCCTTGATGAAGAAAAGACTTTGACAGATAAAGAAATTGATGGAATGATGAACCGGCTTATTCAAGGTTTTGAAACAGAACTAAGTGCAGAAATCAGAAAATAATTTGCAAATCGTCAGGTATGGAAGAAATGCAGGAGCAAATACAACGAATTGATATAAAAGTGCAGCAATTGCTCAAAGAGTACAATGCTTCACAAAAAGAAATTCAGCGTTTGCAGAAAGAGAACGAACACCTAAGCAAGCAATTACAATCGCAAACAGAACAAGCAAAGCAGCTCCATCAAAAAGTTGATGCACAAACATTTTCTGGCTCCAATATGGAAGACAAAGCAAAAAGAGACCTTGAAAAGCGCATTAATACTTATTTAAAAGACATTGATAAATGTCTAGCCTTACTTCATTCATAACCCATGGCGAAGCCACTCATTCCTATAAATATAATAGTAGCCGATCGAAGCTATCGTTTAAAAATTGACCCTGACGATGAAGAGATGGTAAGAAAGACTATAAAAACCATCAACGAAAAAATTGTAGACTATAAGACCAACTTTGCGGGAAAGGATATGCAGGATTATGTTGCAATGGTGCTGCTTTGGTATGCAACAGAACAACAAAAGCCAACTCCTGAAATGACATCGTTGACAGGCAGCCAGGAAAAACTGGATAAATTAGAAGAACTGCTCAATAAAACACTGTCGGCAAAATAAGCACCTGCTTTTAAAGGCAATCGGGTACGGATACAGGTATCTAATAAAGTATCCAGCTAAAATACTGTACATACCAATTTTTTACTTCAGCCAACTGCACTGGTATTTTTTTAAGTTTTTTAATTTTTAGCCGGGCTCTGGTAATTTTCCTCGTCACCGTTGCGTCGCAATTCGTTCGTCTGTAGTTACATTATTGAACTTTTTTTAAGGGTTTTTTGGTTTATGCTAAATCGAAGTTGGTCAAGTAAGGTGGCGATGATAAAAATGTAATTTGGCTTAGCAAGGCTCAATAAAGGGTTGCGGTAGAAGTGAGTGACACAACAATGTTTAAGAAAGGAAAAATGCCGGTAACAAAAAATAAAAAAATATCATATCTAATAGAAGGCGATATAAATAATAAGATATGCGTGATTTTTAAGTGGTATTAAGGAAAGATGCCCTTTACCTTCCCCCGCTTTTATCAACTGCTTTTATCGCTCATAATAATTATCTTCGCGAACCTATAACTGGTTTACAGATGAAACTGCAGTGTATAGCCATATGAGTTTAAACATTTTAAAAACAAACAAAACAGCATGGGGTCGATAGTATTATCCATAATTATTGGAATTGTAGGCATTGTTGCGGGCATTATTGCCGGCAAAGTCATTTTTGCAAAAGACACAAAGAAACAGGTTGAAGATGCCGATCAGCAGGCGCAAAGAATTATTTCAGATGCACAAATGCAAGCTGAAACAATAAAAAAAGAGAAAATTCTTGAAGCAAAAGAAAGATTTGTTCAACTTAAAAGCGAGCATGACAAAGAGGTTTTAGATAGAACCCGCAAAATCGCTGACGTAGAGAACAGGTTAAAACAAAAAGAAGTTTCAATAAATCAAAAAGAGCTGAATCTTGACAAACAACTGAAAGACAATGAGGCCATCAAAGAAAACCTTAACCGGCAACTCGAGGTGGTTAGTCAAAAAAGAACAGAATTAGAAAAACACCAGGAAGAACACATCCGACGACTTGAAAAAATTGCTGCTCTTACAGCCGATGAAGCAAGAAATCAATTGATAGAAAGTCTGAAGCAGGAAGCGCAGAGCCGTGCCCTAAGCATGCAGCAGGAAATAATTGATGATGCAAAACAAAAGGCAAATAAAGAAGCCCGTAAAATCATTATCCAAACAATCCAAAGAACTGCAGCCGAACAAGCAATTGAAAATGCGATAACCGTTTTCAACCTTGAAACAGATGAGATAAAAGGCCAGATCATCGGCCGTGAGGGACGTAACATTCGTGCCATTGAAGCTGCTACCGGGGTTGACCTGATAGTAGATGACACCCCTGAAGCGATTGTACTTTCTTCTTTTGACCCGCTTCGTCGTGAGATTGCCCGTTTAAGTTTACAACGCCTGATTTCTGATGGACGTATTCATCCTGCCCGTATTGAAGAGGTAGTTGAAAAGACACGTAAGCAGTTGGAAGAACAAATTATGGAAATCGGTGAACGTACTGTAATTGAATTAGGTATCCACGGTCTTCATAAAGAACTGGTTCGTATTGTTGGTAAAATGAGGTTCAGGTCTTCCTATGGTCAAAACCTGCTAATGCACAGCCGCGAGGTTGCTAATCTTTGCGGTTTAATGGCCAGTGAATTAGGAATGAACCCTAAGCTGGCAAAACGTGCCGGCTTGCTTCACGACATCGGCAAAGTGCCTGATGAAGAAACTGAATTAAGCCATGCACTACTTGGAGCGAAGCTGGCAGAAAAATACGGTGAAAATCCAGCGGTAATAAATGCCATCGGTGCTCACCACGATGAGATGGAAATGCAATATGTTATTTCACCCATCATACAGGCTTGTGATGCCATTAGCGGAGCAAGACCAGGTGCTCGCAGAGAAATTATGCAGCAATACCTGCAGCGGATAAAAGAGTTGGAGACGCTGGCGCTGACGTACCAGGGTGTAGAGAAAGCGTATGCAATACAAGCGGGGCGCGAACTGAGGGTAATCGTAGAGGCTGATAAAGTTACAGACAACGATAGTGACAAGCTAAGCTTCGAGATCGCTCAAAAGATACAAACTGATATGACTTATCCGGGACAAATAAAAGTGACTGTCATCAGGGAAAAGAGAGCCGTTAACATCGCACGATAATGACTATTTGAGCATATTTTTTACAAAACCCGCTAAAATGAGCGGGTTTTTTATTTCCGTTAACAAATGATGCAACCTAAACAAGCTTAATAGCAGTCTAAGTAGTAAGATTACCAATCGATTATCCTCTATTTCTACAAAGAACCACCAATTTTCTCGGCTGGAATTATTTACCCCCCTAAAATTTTTTGAAATAATTAATTGGTGTATGAAATCATTTGTAGAGTATCCGCTAGGTTTTGAAAAGATGCTTTTCCCTGATGTTGCTGAAAAA
>JAOQAJ010000389.1 GCA_025963675.1 Segetibacter sp. | reverse complement strand
GGTCATCCTGCGGAAGTCACTCGAACAACTCCACCGCTTAATTTAGCAGAGGAACATGTAGGCTGAACGGTAATGAAATAAACTGCTCCTCCATCAGCTATCTTATATGCAAATCCCATAACATTAGTATTATGAGGAAAGTTAGTTCATGATCTCCGCATTAGTAATCCTGTTCGGTGCCTTTTGCAAAGGCAGGAGGTCTAAGACCTCTTTTTATCCTGTGTACGAGGTCCTGCGGAAGACACCGGAACAACTTCGTTGCTGTTGTTTAGCAGAGAATAGCCAGGCAGAAAGTTTTATCTAAACGCGACCTACTAACTTATCGTCTTAGAAAATATGGTTGTGAAGCAGCCATGATTTTATAAAGGGCTGTAGTAATAAAATCGGGTAAACTTAAGCAAGCTCAAATATTCAATGTCTCCTTTGCAATTTATTCAACATCTCGCCAGACATTGTATCTGTAGAAATCCCATAACCAGTTACTAAAATGCCCTTAAGCCCCGATTTCGATTCTATTGCATAAACAGCTGCTTCGTCTGCAGGGTCTGTATTTCCTTCGTAGCGAAACACATCTACAATTTCGAAGCCATTTGGTTGAAACTTCTCAGCATTGCAAACTATACAGTTTTCGGCTAAATTAAAGTCGAGATTAAAACCTCGTTTCCTGAGTTTATTAATTGCATCTGAAACGGTACTATAGTGAAAATTTTCTTCCATTTGATTTTAATAAATTAACTGCAAAAGTCAGACCTAAATGGACTTAAAAGAAAGGGGTAACTCTCCGATTTATTTCCATTGCTCATTATGCCCACGCTTCAGTTGCAGATGACAACAACATGCAACCGCACTGCTGCCCAAACACCAACAAGGGCCCAGTGCTGCCAAAGAATAGCTATTTACTATGCGCTTAAAATAAGCCTGCCAAAGGCAAAGCGCAACTTACTCGGTTACGTTTGTAGGTGCGAACACCTGCAAAGGCGAAAAGTTGGCAAAACGCATTCCCTGGGCTGCTAACCGATCTATGTTTGGTGTTTCATACAACATTCCATTGTAACAGGAAGTATCCCCATAACCCATATCATCCATAAAGATGATTATAATGTTTGTCTTTTTTTCTCTCCTTTGCCTGGCTTAAAGCAGGAAATGTATTAAAAGTGAAAGCAACCGTTACAAGAAAGAGTACTGTTTTCTTTAATCGAAACATTTGGTAAATTTTAAAACCTGGTAATAGTTATTGGGCTTACAACTATCAAGACAAAATATTTGCTTTGAAATTCTAACTCGGGTAATCCATCTCTTAATTCAACTAACAATTTCTTACTGATGCAGTTTTACTAATAGCAATATAAGCAAAGTGGTTTTGATTAATTCAATCTTTGCTTCTGTATTGTTTTAATACAACTATACACCAAAGTGAGACGGCGCTAATACTGTAAACAAGAATAGTTGATTGATATCAAATGCATCAACTAATAAAACCAGGCGATGTGTGTTTAAGCTAATGTAAATTAACATAGAGTTCTTTTTGATCTTTTGAGGGATTTGCAGGATAAAAGAACGATCTTCCGCATAGTCTCCAGGAATGCTTGTGATGTCCTTTGCCTGCTACTTAAATATACTAAACAGAATAAAATTAATACGGAAGCTGGCAGGAAAACTAATAGATGAAGTGACCCGATAGCTCTCAGATACACGCAACAATGTCGCAACTTATTCTCCTACCGGTAGCCTAAAAATTCCTATATTTCACACAATTTGCAGGAGCATCATTATCAAAAAACTAACAAACATTAACTGCAAATGCTACCATTATGAAAGCTGCCATCCTTCTTACTTATTGCACCGTTCTTCTCACACATATTGCCCTTTCTCAAAACCGCGAGTATAAAACCTGGAACCCTGCTTTAGATACCACCAAAGTTGTCGAAGGTCAAGGTTGGCCAACGGAAGTAAAGAATTATTATGACAGGCTACCTGCGAGAGCCGAGCAGACAGTGAGGAAAGAAGTCTGGAATTTATCAAAACAAAGCGCCGGCCTGGTTTTGAAATTCAGGTCAAATGCCGATGAGATCATTATTAAGTATGCCGTTACCGGCGGAATGCAACTGCCTCATATGCCTGCAACCGGAGTAAGTGGAATTGACCTTTACGCGAAAAACAGTGATGGCAAATGGCTTTGGAGCGGTGGCAAGTTTTCTTTTGGCGATACAATCACTTACCAGTTCACAGGTTTACTAACGAAGGATGCATATAGCAATGCCTTTGAGTACAATTTATACCTCCCCTTGTATAATGGAGTTAAATGGCTTGAGGTCAGGGTTCCGAAAGAAAGTGAATTTGCCCCTTTGCCAGTAACTAATGAAAAGCCGATTGTAGTTTACGGAACTTCTATTGCACAGGGCGCCTGTGCTACCCGTCCGGGTCTTGCATGGACTTCTCTCCTGTCGCGCAAACTAGATCGTACGGTCATTAATCTTGCTTTTTCTGGTAATGGAAGAATGGAAAAAGAAGTCATCTCATTAATTGCCGAAGTAAATGCTTCTTTATATGTGCTTGATTGTTTGCCTAACCTAACCGGATTTCCACCAGCCGAAGTGAAAAAGCGAATTGCCGAATCGGTGCGTGACCTGCAAACGAAAAGACCGGGCGTTCCTATCCTGCTTACCGAACATGATAGTTATACTGATGAAGAGATGTATCCTGCGAAAAAGAAACAATACCAGGATGTCAACAAGGCGCTAAAGGAAGTTTTCGACTCTTTGATCGCGAGTAAGGTTACCAACATTTACCTTCTGACGAAAAAAGAGATCAACCAGGATATTGAAACCATGGTTGATGGCACGCATCCAAATGATATTGGTATGATGCGTTATGCCGATGCATATGAGAAAACCATTAGAACAATTTTTAAAGAACCGGTTAGAACCAGCAGTACAACCATTCCGGTAAAGCAACGACGTGAGCCTAAGATGTACGAATGGGAACAGCGCCACCACGATATTCTGCAATACAATAAAACCAAATCTCCCAAACTAGTTTTAATCGGCAATTCCATTACTCACTATTGGGCTGGTCTTCCAAAGGCTCGTGTAGCCCGTGGAGAGACATCCTGGAAAAAGTATTTTGAGCCTAAAAATCCCATTAACCTTGGCTTTGGTTGGGATAGAATCGAAAATGTTTTATGGAGAGTATATCACGGTGAACTCGATGGTATCGCACCCAGTCAAATTGTAGTCATGATCGGGACAAATAATTTATCATTCAATACTGACAAAGAGATTGTGGAAGGATTACAATTGTTGCTTTCTGCCATTCATGGCAAACAACCTGCTGCCAAAATTTTATTGTTAGGCATCCTTCCCAGAAGGGACCAGGAAGAACGGGTCCGGCATATAAATCAACTACTTGCTTCAACCCGCTTCATACAAAATGCTCAATTTACTGATGCCGGTTCCCTCTTTCTTAAACCCAATAAAAAAATAGATGAAAGTTTTTTCTCCGATGGGCTACATCCAAATGAAAGAGGTTATGTAAAATTAGGGGCATTTATAAACGGTAAACTTTCCAAAATGTAACAGGCGCTTTTGGAACAAATAACATTCAAAATAAAAAGAGTTGGCTGTAGAAGTACGTTGAAACATTGCAAAGCTTGATCCTGTTATTTGTATTGGAAGTCGGTGCAGGTTTTTTATTTTTTTATGTACTTAGCTGAAGGAATTCTGTTCGACATCGTTGTGTCACTCACTTGTACTTGCATAACTTTATTGAGACTATTTCCGGCAGCGCGTGCAGGTTGTTCG
>JAOQAJ010000379.1 GCA_025963675.1 Segetibacter sp. | reverse complement strand
TGTACTTTTTTTTCTCTATTCATCATTAGTAAGCTGAGAAATGATAAAGCACCTTGAAGTCAGTGATATTGAGCTTAGGAAACTCATCAAAGAACAGCAAATTTGTTTTGGGGGAAATGAAAAATTAAAAATCTATGGAGACTTGAAATGCAAATCGGGTAAGCGCATGAAAAAAGAAAATCGTGTATTTTTTGTTTCAAAAGACGATGCAATTCAGCAAGGGTACCGCCCTTGCGGACATTGTATGAAGCAAGCCTACTTACAATGGAAAGACGAACAAAAGTAACTTCAACTCTCAAAATGAATTATCACACCTGCTATGGATCTATTCACTACAGACACCATCGTTAATTTATTGCCTCACGGCGGAGAGGTAAATTATTACGGCAAGATTTTTAAAAAGCAGGAAGCGGATCATTACTTCGGTAAGTTGCTTGACTCGATCGAATGGAAAAATGATGAGGCAATCATTTTTGGCAAACACATTATTACCAAAAGAAAGGCTGCCTGGTATGGCGACAACGATTATAATTATACCTATTCTAAAGTAACCAAACAGGCACTGGCCTGGACTAAAGAATTGTTAGAACTGAAAGCAAGAGCCGAGGATGTAACTAATGAAACCTATAATTCATGCCTTTTGAATTTATATCATACCGGAGACGAGGGGATGGCCTACCATAGCGACGACGAACAAACATTAGGTAAAAATACTGCCATAGCATCTCTCAGCTTTGGAGCAGAAAGGAAGTTTTTATTCAAACACAAACGAACAAAAGAGACAACTTCCGTTGTATTAGAAAATGGTAGCTTGCTGCTAATGAAAGGTGCGACTCAAACAAATTGGTTGCATCGGCTGCCACCGACAAAAAAAATAATTGGGCCGAGAATTAATCTAACTTTTCGCACCATTGTTAGTGGATAAGCTAACGCCGGTTTCACTAATCAGTTGTACAATGACGTAGCGCAATATTACCGGAACGAAGATTTGGTGCTGTTTTTCATGTGATGAATAAAATACAAAAAGTACAAGAGTGCGACGCAACGGCTGTTGAAATAACTGTCTACTGTTCGGCACCAAAAAATTCCTAAACCTGGTAAACTGCTATCGTGTGTCGTTCATCGTCTGTCGTCAATTAACCTATAGTATATCTTCCAATTCCTTCAATTGATAGATGATGTAAGTAGGTTTAACGGTCGTTTCTTCCCCAATGTGATTAACAAAAATGGTGTCCATTCCGGCATTCATTGCTCCAAGTATGTCGGCGTCTAAATTGTCACCGATCATGATGCCTTCGGTATAACAGCAACCAGCTTTATTAATAGCAAAATCGAAAATTTCTTTATGAGGCTTCAGGCAGCAAGCAGTTTCAGAAGTAATTACCGTTGAAAAATAGTTTCCGATATTGGCGTTTTCAAGCTTGCGCCATTGCACTTTCTCGAAGCCGTTGGTGATAAGATGTAGCTTATAATTTTTATTAGCGAGATATTGCAAGATCTCTTCGGTATGCGGGAAAAGCGCTTTTTTAGTCGGTAAGATTTCAAGGTACTGCTGGCTTAATTGCTTCGAAAAATTCTCATCGCCGATTTTGAATTCCAGCAAAGTATGCCACATTCTCTTCCATTTCAATTCTTCCTGCCTTATAAATCCATGGTTATACCGATGCCAAAGTCTTTTATTGTGAAATGAATATTTCTCGTAAAAAAGATCGAAATCAGGAGTGACCGTCTCATTCATTTGGTGGAGTGCATACAGTTCGGAAAGAGTTTCTTTAGAATTGGTTTCAAAATCCCATAAAGTATGGTCGAGGTCGAAGAAAAGATGCTGGTAAGTCATTCACTACAATTTCGGGTTCTATTTACTTAGTTTTGTCTGCAAGCTAGTTAAAAACATAAAAAATGAATGTTATTATCACCGGAGCAACCAAAGGAATGGGTCGTGCAATTGCAGAACAATTTGCTGCGGCCGGATACAATATCGTTGCATGTTCGCGCACAGAAAAGGATCTGCAGGAAATGAAAGATGATTTTCTTGCCAGGTTTCCTACAATATCGGTTACAACAAAAGCGGTAAATATTGGAGATGGCGAACAAATCAAAGGTTTTGGAAAATGGATACTCGACTCTCAAATTACTCCTGATGTTTTGGTAAACAATGCAGGCTATTTTGTTCCGGGAACTATTCATGATGAAAAAGACGGAACGATCGAAAAGATGATGGAAGTGAACCTGTACAGCGCTTACCACCTGACCCGCACTTTACTGCCTGCGATGATGGAAAGAAAACAGGGTCATATTTTCAATATCTGTTCGATTGCTGCTTTTCAACCTTTGCCAAATGTCGGTTCTTATGGTATTAGCAAGTTTGCTTTGTTTGGCTTAACAAAACATCTACGTGAAGAAATGAAGCCCTTTGGTATTAAAGTAACTGCTGTATTACCGGGAGCAACATTTAGCGGAAGCTGGGAAGGATCGGATATTGACCCGAAAAGAATTATGGAGTCAAATGATGTAGCCAAAATGGTATTTGCAGCTAGCCAACTTTCTGCAACCGCTGTTGTTGAAGATATTATTTTAAGGCCTCAGTTGGGGGATTTGTGATGGGGAGAATAAAAACCAGGATTGGTTATGATAGGTAAAGATTTATGTAGATGATAAAAGCCTTAATAAATCTGCGTTCGATTCTTCAAAAGCTTTTACTATTAATCAATGGTAATAAGAATATTTTTTCGCCTCTTGTGAAGCGTTAGTTTTTCTTTGATAAAAGTGCCTTTCAGATTCAGTTGAGCCAACATGTGCTTCCAATCCTGTTCTGTAAGTATTAAAAATCCATTGTTTTTCTTTACATCATAATACCTCGAAAATCTCAAACGAAAAAACAGGGAAAGGGCAACTAAAATTTTACCTGCCTTCAAATATTCAAGCAGGATTTCAATGATCTCGTTAAACTTTGATTGCTGCACAATCAGGTCACACAATAAAACCTTTGACCCCGGCCTGGTTAAAGAACACATCTTTTGAAGCAATTGCACTACTTCTTCTTTGTTCTTGTAATACTGTAACACACTCATTACGATAATAATATCAAACTTCTTTCCATCCAACATAGAAAAATTGAGGTAGTCAGTTGCAGAAAGGTCATGGAAAAAAACATTTGGATGATCCTTATGTTTTTCCCTTGCCGCTGCGTTATACCGCTCTGATATATCAACTCCATGTATTTCTTTTACCTTGTCGAAATAAGCGTCTTCAAGATGACCAGGCCCGGACCCAATGTCAAGGATGACAGACTCTTTTGTAGGCTTGATATACCTTGTAAAACGGCTTATGAAATAATTAAAGTTCACATCCATTGAGGTATCAAACTCATTTTTTTCCCGCCAGAATTTTGTCCAGTTATTTTCCATTATTCATTTCAGGATTTGAAATAAAGGATACTTTTTTAGAAGGGAAATGCATGAGGTAAAGAATACGAAACCAAATAAGAACAACAGGCAGTGCCTTCAATACATATGGTTCGATAAATTGTTTTCTTATAAATCGCGGCATCAGGTCAGTTGGCCCCATCACGGTAAAGATGTAACAAAAGATCACGAGGAACCAGTCCAGCCGTGCCTTTGGGCAATAGAGCCACCATACTATTACTCCTGTAACAGCGGTTATATAAGTTGCAGACTCTGATACAGGATTAAATATGACCTGAAAAATAAGGATCTGCGAAAGCAACAGCATTCTGAAATATACTTCCTTATAACGTTTGATATGGATAAACACAGAGCAAAAAAGCGCGATACCAGCGCCAATTATAGCCACAGGAGAAATGTCCTGGGAAATGGTTTGATTGACAAGCCGGTGTATAGAAACGTTGGTTCGATGATCATGCTCAGATTTTTGAAACAATCGGTCCATCCAAAGTTGATACTGCCACACAAGTTTAGATGGAGTTGTAAATAATAATGGTAACAGTGCAAATACAAGGAGCCAGAAAGCGAGAGATATTAAAAACTTTACTCTTTGCGGATAAACAACAAAAAGGGCAGCGGCAACGATACTGTACACTTTTATATAAAATCCTAAAATGATAAAAAAGGCCGCCCAGAAAACTTTTCCTTTTTCCATACAAATGAATGCAAACAAAGGAATGGCTGCAATTAATGGATTGGTTTGAACATTATCAAGTGCTGTAAGTAATTCCTGGATGCCAAACCACCATGCAAAAAGCTTTTGTTTGTCGGTCCATGGCATTTTATTTACTGCCAAAACCCACATGGCGGCAAAAAGAAAAGGCCACAGAAATAGCCCCACCTTATAGGGTAATAGCAACACAGGTGAGAAGATTACGCCAAATGTGGGGGAATATAGGTAGTAATCGAAGTATTGGTTAGGATGATCTGCGTACAAACTGACTCCCTCAATCAAATGACGGATAGAATAAAAGAAGATCTTGTAGTTATTGACATCGATAAAAAAAGTATATTTTATCGACACAAATAAAGCTGCAATTACAAACAGTATAAATATGAACCTTTTGTTGTTGAAGATTTGTTGAAAGTGCAAAGGGAGTTTAATCATAAAGGAATTAAGGTGTTAAAAATAAAAACATTATTCTACTTACTGAGTTAACACTCGAGTTTATTAATATGCAGACGCTGTAAATTTTGCATATACTTGTACTTAGCCACAACTCATTTCAAATACTTTTTAAATACCTTTGCCACTAAATGATTGGTATGAGAAAAAGAGGATTTATGCTATTGTTATCAATTATCCTTGTGGTGGCGACAGCTAGTGCGCAATGTTCTATTTGTACTAAAACAGCCGGGCAGCTTGGTGAAAAACCGGCTCGGGGTCTAAATACCGGAATTATTTATCTTATGCTTGCTCCATTTACGATCGTTGGCTACATAGGGTTTCGATGGTGGAGGGCAGAAAAACTAAACAATTCAGGAGTTGAATAGTCGTGTTTCTGATAAGTTAGCAATCCTTCAGTTTCTACTTCCCGGTACAAGTACAGGCGCCGCATGTAAAATAGAAGATCGAAAAAAGCTGAACAAGCTTTTTATTCGTTTTACAAATAGTAGCCCTAATTATTGAGCCGATGTACTACATTTTATACGGATTCTTATACTTATTTTCATTACTTCCCTGGCGCATATTGTATTTATTAAGCGACGCCGTTTACGCCTTATTATACTATGTTTTCAAATACCGCAGAAAGGTCGTAATGAGTAATCTACTGATCGCATTTCCCGAAAAAACTGAGGCGGAAAGAACGAGAATTAGCAAAGACTTCTATCATAATTTTCTCGACACTTTTATTGAAACGCTTAAGTTTTTATCCATTTCAGATAAGGCTTTTTCTAAACGGATTTCCGGAAACTTCGAAATATTTAAAGAGCTGTACGAATCGGGGCAAAATGTACAAATACATTCCGGGCATTTTTTTAACTGGGAATATATGAACTGGTCTGTGCCGAAATATGCTCCATATCCTTTTATTGGTGTATATAAAGAAATTGGTAACAAGGCTGTTAATAGTCTCATTTTAAATCTGCGGCAGAGGTATAAAAGTATTATGCTTTCTACGGAAGATTTTAAAACTACATTTCACCAATTGTCTAAAGGCCGATATGCGCTGGGGTTATATGCAGACCAAAGCCCCCCAAATACAGGACAGGCTTTTTGGCTGCCTTTTTTTGGTAAACTAACATCGTTTGTTACGGGCCCTGAAAAGAGTGCGCGAATTAATAATACGGCAGTGGTATTTGTACATCATTACAAAGTGAAACGCGGTTATTATCATGCAGATTTTACGTTGGTAACAACAAGACCGCAGGACTATGGACGTGGGAAACTAACGAAAATATATGTTAACTGGCTTGAGGAGTGCATTAGAAAAAAGCCGTTCAATTACTTGTGGAGTCATCGCCGCTGGAAGTGGGAGTTTAGGGAAGAATATAGAAAGCTGGTGATTTAAATATGGCCTTAATGATGATGTTCAATTAGCCTCACCTTATAACAACCGCCATGTTTGCTTTGGCAGGAAAAATGATAGTTTTAAGATTTTAATCAATTTCATTAATGGATTCTGACATCATTCTGTCAATTTGTATTCCCACCTATAATCGTGCTACTTATCTGGATAAGTGCTTGCAAAGTATTGTAAAGCAAGTTGGAAATAATCCTGAGGTAGAAGTCTTAATTTCTGATAATGTCTCCAACGATAATACACCTGTACTTTGCGAAAATTATGCAACTCAATACGACAACGTTAAGTATTACCGGAACGAAACGAATATTGGAGGCGACAAGAATTTCATCAGAGTATTGAAGCTTGGAAAAGGAAAATATCTGAAGCTATTGAACGACTATGTCGAGTTTAAAGATGGATGTATTTTAAAAATGCTTGAAATAGTAAAGCAGCATGCTGAAAGCAAAGAGGTTGTATTTTTTGCAAATGGCTTATCTCATTTAAAAAAGAAAGACTTTCATTTTTCGAAAGATCTCAATGGGTTTCTTAAAGTCGCATCTGATAGAACTACCTGGATTGGCGCATTTGGGATTTGGAGAGAAGACTTTTGGCAATTGATAGAAAACCGAACTTTTAAAACATCGAGTCTGGTTCAGACCGAATTATTATTTGATAGTGTTACGCTAAGGCAAAAAGCGGTAACTTATTCAAGAACTATTTTTCGCATTCATGAATTACCTAATAAAAAAACGGGTTACAACTTTTTCGACATTTTTGTCAACGGGTATTTTAATACCATAGTTAAAGGTTTAAAGGATGAAAAGAGAATTTCTTATGGAACTTACCTGAGAGAGAAAAACAGGTTTTTTACAGACTTTATCTGGATGTGGTATAAAAAAATTAAGATAAAAAAAGACCAGAACACAGAGTTCAATTCTAAAGGAATGGCAAGGATCATCTTCAACACGTATAAGTATAATCCCATCCTATATCTCTACTTACTCTTCTTACCCTTTTACATGATTGGCTTTTACTTCAAGAAGTTATTAAAATAAAGTTCTCTAAACTGAAAACATTTTTGTTACGACTTTTTCTTGCCCATTTTGTTGTTTTTAAAATCACTTTTCGCCAATTGTAAATGCTTTAGAATCGGTATTGTGTCCCGGCCATAAAGCAGCGATACTTTTATGCGAGATAAGACATAGCCTTTGATTTCCTGATAGTAACTCTTATCCTTGCCTTTGTACTTCTCTTTTAAATAAAGCATATTGCGGTACATATAATAACAACGCAAAGCAGAATGGATTTCCTTTTTCTTTTTTAGTAAAAACAGGGTTTTTATAGAGGCATTGTACATTTCATTACCAACTGTATGAAGTATATAAATATTTGAAAACTGAACAATGGCATATCCTGCCATTTGTGCTCTGAAGCAGTAATCGTAATCAACAGAGTCTATAAATAGTTTTTCATCAAATTCTCCGATTGCCTCAAATAAAGCCAAATTTAATAAGCTACCTGAGGTAATCAATTTGATCGTTTTTGCTGAACCGCAGTCATGAAAAAGCTGCTGTTTCTCCCTGCTAAATGCTGTTCCAAACATCGCGGCTTTATCTTTTTCATTGAAATTCCGGAAGCAGTTGAAGTACCTGGAAATTTGTTTTTCTTCGAAACTGGTGTCCTGGTCCATCGTCAATAGCCAGTCGTAATTTTCGTTAATTGCCTTCCTGCAAGCTGCGTTTAACCTTTTCGCAATTCCGCCATTTTCCGAATCGTGAAAAAGGGCAATTTTTGATAATTTTAATAATTCGTCATTAATCGTCGATCCTGTTTCGGTGTTATCGAAAACAAATATTTTATCAACCCAATCATAATAAGTTTTAATGTTTGAAATTGCATCCTTTGCAGGATGATAAAGTATTACGACTGCTGCTATTTTCATTTATTGCAAAAGGACTTTTGTCGGTTCTGTTGTTAGATGGATTAAAAGAATTAGAATTTTTAAAAACCTGAAAGTAGGTATTTTGGCTAATAGAATTAACCTTAACCATTAACAACGGGTTAAAAGGTTGCTGCTAAAGCCACCGATAGATTCTGTTAAAAGAACAACGAATTTGCGCTGTTCTTTTAAGTGTTATTTCGCTCATATCTTAAACGGTTATCAATGTCACTAAAAATATTTGATTTTGCAAAAACGTATGGTGTTGTTAATGGTGTTAAGTTATACTTCAACAGAAAGTATAAAAAAACTTCTACCGTAAAGTTTCCATTTCTAAAATACCCGGTTGAGTTTAGAGGGCAGTTCAATAAATCGGACTTACAAATGTTCGGACAAATCTTTCATTCTAAAGAGTATGACATTAAAGTGCCAATGGATCCTAAAATTATAATGGACCTTGGTGCCAATGTTGGCTTTGCCAGTGTTTACTTTGCGGATCGTTTCCCCGGTGCAAAAATAATTGCCTTAGAACCTGACAAGGAAAATTTTGAGCTGGCTGGCAGAAATGTAAAACCTTACAAAAACGTACAACTAATTAATGGAGCTGTATGGAACAAGCCGGAAGAAATTCATGTAGTAGATAAAGGATATGGTGAAGGTGCTTTTATGATCGAAGCCGGAAAAGGAGCAGACGTAGTTCAGGCATATACAATAAAACAATTGATGGAAATCATGAAAACCGATTTCATAGACGTTTTAAAAATTGATATCGAAGGATCAGAAAAAGAAATCTTTGAATACGGCTTTGAAGACTGGCTGCCTCACACAAAAATCATCCTGGTTGAAACACATGACAGATATAGAAAAGGGACGAGCAAAGCGGTGTTCAATACTATAAGTAAGTATGACTTTTCACTGGAGTTAAGTGGAGAAAACCTGGTTTTTTACAACAACAACCTTATCAATCCTTATTGATTGTTTATGTTGTGTCACAATTTCCAATAGATAAATTTTCCTAACCTTAAATATATGTCGTCTGCAGAAGTTGAAGTGATTGATGAACAAAATGTACTGGTTTCAATAGTGCTTGCAACGTACAATGGCGAAGCTTATTTAGCCAAACA
>JAOQAJ010000282.1 GCA_025963675.1 Segetibacter sp. | reverse complement strand
ACTTTCTATCGATTTTGAGCCAGCCTGGTCAATTGATACTTTTTTTGCCTTTTTTGATGGAATTAGCTAAAAAGTATTGTCAGTCGTGTCATCCTTTGCCTGGTCCCGAGTCACTTGATGGTAAGACGTGGGAAAAAGGAGTTTTATCGGCTATGGGTCCCGATTTTGACTGGCGACAGGGCCCACCATTCCTCGTATTGAAAAATACTGGCAAAAAAGGTTAATATAAGTTTTTTGCTAAGGTTTTTTTAATTTCCGGTTAACAAAAAATTCTCATCTTTTTCTGTTTGATTCGGTACGTTGCGATATATTGTGTGTCCGATAAGGAGCAGACCTGGACTTGCTTAAATGTTGTGATTGAACAAACCGGTTTTTTATGATGAAAAAGATAACTCTAACGATTTTTATAACGCTCACCTTTTTTACGGCAGCTTTTTGCCAGTTGGATAATTCTAAGCCTGGATCTGCTATTCCATCGTTCAAAATACTAAAGAGCAACGGCAGTTATTTTACAAACAACGACATTAGGAAAAACAATCCTTTGGTGCTTATCTATTTTGCCCCCGACTGTGACCATTGCATAAAGTTGATGGATGAACTTTTTAAGAAAATTCACCAGTTTGATAAAGCTACCGTTGTGATGGTAACCTTTAAAGCGCCTAACGATGTAGCGTGGTTTGAGCGGAAATATCAAACTGCACAATACCCTAACATTTTGGTGGGTACAGAAGGTACAAGCTACGTTTTACGAAACTACTATCGGTTGGATAAAACACCTTTTGTGGCGATATACGATAAAAAAGGCAAGTTGGTATTTTCCTATAAAAACGACCCCACAGCAAGCGAGATTCTGGCTCGTTTCAAAAAAGTATAACTTAACTTAATAACTGGTTTTCGGCCTCAGGCTGCAACAAAATAGCGTATGAGAACAAGATTACTTTGGTTGTTAATTGTTGTAATGGCTTTCAGCTGTAAGCAAAAGCCGGTACAGAAAGCCGATCCGAAACTGTTGACTGACCAGAATTTATTGCATGACAACATGAATCAGTTGACGCAGGTCATCATTCACGATATGTTTTCACCTCCTGTTTCAAGCAGAATTTACAGTTATACTTCTTTGGCTGCTTATGAGACAATCCGGTTTGATAAGGAGAATTATTCATCACTTGTAAAAGGCTTACAGGGCTTTCCGGAAATGCCCTCCCCTGAAAAGAATAAAAAATACAACTACCTGGTTGCCGCCACCAAAGCATTTTTTACCGTTGCCGAGAAAATTACCTTTTCTGCTGATACTTTAGGTAACTACCAGGATAAGGTGCTGGGGGATTTTAAGACACTCTTAGACGAAGAGACGTATGACCGGTCACTAGCGTTTGGATCGTCAGTAGGTAAAAGAATATTGGAAAGGACGAAAATTGATAATTATAAAGAAACGCGTGGAATGCCAAAATTTATTGGCAGTGAAGAAGAGGGAAAGTGGCGTCCGACACCGTCAGATTATTTAGATGGATTAGAACCAAACTGGGGTACAATAATGCCGCTTGCACTTGATTCGGCTGCGCAGGTGAAATGTCCCGCACCACCTACGTACAGCGTTGATAAGGCAAGCCCTTTTTATGCTGTTGTAAATGAAGTTTACCACATTGGTACTCATTTAACGTCTGAACAAAGAGAAATAGCAAAATATTGGGATGACAATCCTTTTGTACTTGAACATTCCGGACATCTGATGTTTGGCAATAAAAAAATTACACCGGTTGGTCATTGGATAGGAATTACGGGAATCGCTGCTAAAATGAAAAACCTGGACCCGGTAGAAACCGCCAAAATTTATGCAGTTACATCTATAGGAATGTTTGACGTAATTATTAGCTGTTGGAGGGAAAAGTTCATCAATAATGTAATTCGCCCCGTTACAGTTATAAATGATGTCATAGACCATAACTGGGTACCCCTTCTTCAAACGCCACCTTTTCCCGAACATAGCAGTGGACACAGCGGCATCTCTGCATCTGCTGCAGCAATACTTACCCATCGCTTTGGCGACAACTTCGCTTTTGAAGACACAAGTGATCTTGCCTACATAGGAATGCGTCGCAATTTTAAATCTTTTGAATTAGCCGCACAAGAAGCATCAATGAGCCGGGTATATGGCGGTATTCACTATCGAACAGGTGTGGATGCAGGTGCAGTACAGGGACGTGAAGTAGCAAAGTTTGTAATCAGAAAATTTTTGGAAGACAGCGCAACAAAACGGAACAGCGATGCTGTAGCGGTGAAATAGTCTGGTGGCTTTCAGCTAGTGCAACTTGAGTTGTGTCTTAGGCAGTGATATAACCGGACAAGCCTTTTCTACAAATTCGACACAAAATCTTACGTTTTGCCTAACAGTGTGTCCTGTTATACCTTTTATTATCCTTTTCAAATAAATATCAGAAAAAAAGATGAGTAGCAATTCAAGGCGGCGATTTATAAAGGCATCAGGAACTTTGTCTGGCGGTTTGATGGTTAGTAATATAATTAATGCATCCGTCTTAGACCTTGAGTTTCTTGCTAATAAAATTCCTGTTTATGCTCATCTGTGGGTTTACGCAAGCAGGTATCCTCCAAACTGGGACTGCACTCCTATTCTTGATGAGGTTTTCAGTGATTTGAAGTATTCCGGTATACAAGGAGTTGAACTGATGGAAATCATTCTTAAAACTGATGGATCTGTAACCCGGTTGAAAGAACTGATACAGAAATATTCGTTGCCTGTCGTTGGCACTTCATATAACGCGAATATGTGGATGCGGAGTAAACACAGTGAAATCTTAGAAGACATTGAACTGGTAACAGAACGACTGCATGCAGTTGGTGGAACAATGATGGGAATTACGGTTGGCGATGCAAGGCGTAAAAAGACAGAAGAAGAGCTGGATGCCCAGGCAGAAATTTTGAAGAAGATTTTAGTTACATGTAAAAAGAATAAAATACAGCCTAATCTTCACAACCACACTTTTGAGGTCGTCGACAACATGCATGATCTTAAAGGAACTATTGCCCGAGTACCTGAGCTGCGTTTGGGTCCAGATCTAAACTGGCTCGTGCGTGGTGGCGTTGACCCTGTCTCATTTATAAAAACTTATGGTCACAAGATGGTGTACATGCATATACGTGACCAGGATGCCGATGGAAAATGGACGGAAGCTGTTGGTGAGGGAGTTATGAATTTTCCAGCTATTGCCAGGGCATTGAAGGACATAAACTATAAGGGAAAGGCTGCCATAGAATTGGCATTTGACAAGCCAGCAGTTAATCCGGTGAGAGAAGATTGGAAGAAAAGCCGGCAGTATGTAAAGAAGGTTTTTGGATGGTAAAATTTGATTTGGAAGAATGGTCAAGACACGATTTATTTGAGGCAATACCTGCTCATCTTTCCATTTAATTTTCGCTGTTCTTTATTTTGTTTTGGTATTTGTCATTTCGCTGAATAGAGGTAAAAAAAGTACAAGTGAGTGACACAACAATGCTGCATAGCAGTAAAACTGCTGGTCTCCAAACGCTTCTTTTTATTAGAAATTCTAAATTTCATCTAATTCTATCCACTACAATAATTTAATGATATGGGATTTACTGATTCGTCAACAGCAAACATCAACTCAAAAGGGATAGAACAAAATACTTACGATGCAATTGTAATCGGATCGGGAATGTCTGGTGGATGGGCCGCAAAAGAATTGTGTGAAAAGGGATTGAAAACGTTGGTTCTGGAACGTGGACGAAACGTTGAGCACATAAAAGATTATCCTACAGCCACACTTAATCCCTGGGACCTGGAGCATCGGGATACTCTCAATCACAACATGGTTAAGGACAATCCGATTGTGAGCAAGTGTTATGCATTTACTGAAGCCACGGAGCATTTTTTTGTAAAAGACAAGGAACATCCGTATGAGCAGGTGAAGCCTTTTGATTGGATCAAAGGCTACCAGGTTGGCGGCAAATCGCTTATGTGGGCCCGTTGGACGCAACGTTGGAGCGACCTGGATTTTGAAGCAAATGCAAAGCAGGGTATCGCAGTAGATTGGCCAATACGCTATGAGGACATTGCGCCATGGTACTCATACGTAGAAAAGTTTGTAGGAATTTCTGGAAACAGGGATGGAATCCCCCATTTGCCTGACGGCGAATTTCAACCGCCAATGGAAATGAATTGTATTGAAAAGCATTTTAAAAGTGCAGTTGAATCGTCTTTTGTAAACAGGCATGTAATCATATCAAGAACGGCAAACCTGACCAAAGGATTAAATGGCCGCGGCCCTTGCCAGTATAGAGATAAGTGTGCCCGTGGTTGTCCTTTCGCTGGCTATTTTAGCAGCGTTTCTGCATCGCTTCCCGCAGCGAGAGCTACCAACAATCTTACGCTTCGTCCTTTCTCGGTTGTGCATTCTATCATTTATGATGAGAAAAAAAATAAAGCAACAGGGGTTAGGGTAATTGATGCCAATACAAAAAAAATGACTGAGTACTATGCAAAAGTTATTTTCTTAAACGCGGGTACAATAAACACTGCGTTGATACTATTTAATTCAAAATCTCCTCAATTTTCTCATGGTTTGGGAAACACCAATGATGTGCTTGGGCGCAATTTAATGGACCATAACTATCGCGCACACATTCAGGGAACGCATGGGGGTTTCCAGGACAGTTACTATTACGGAAGACGGCCCGCCGGCGTTTATATTCCACGGTTTAGGAATGTCGGAGACGACGTGCAAAAAGATTTTATAAGAGGATTTGCTTTCGCAACTTCAGGATCGCGCAGAAACAGTAATCTGACTACTGATACCATTGGTGCGGCACTTAAAGAGCAAATGACAGAGGCCGGACCATGGACAATGTGGATGACAGGAATGGGTGAATGTCTGCCGTACACTGAAAATCGGGTCACAATAAATGAAGACAAAAAAGATGCATGGGGAATGCCCGGTGTAGTGATAGATTGCGAATTCAAGCAGAACGAAGTCGCGATGCTGAAAGACATAATGCAGTCCGGGTCCGAAATGCTTGAAAAGGCCGGTTTCAAAGACATATATGCTTCTGATTCGTTAGCCGCTCCGGGATTGGGCATACATGAAATGGGAACAGCACGAATGGGTAGAGATCCAAAAACTTCGATACTGAATGGAAACAACCAGATCTGGGATGTAAAGAATGTATTTGTTACTGATGGTGCTTGTATGACGTCGAATGCTTGCCAAAATCCATCGCTCACTTATATGGCGCTTACAGCCCGGGCTGCAAATTTTGCTGTGGAAGAATTGAAGAAAGGGAATATTTAGGGGAAAAATGCAATTTCTGGAAATGATATTTCAGGGAGAAATATTGGTTTTGATAGAAACGGTTTGAACGTTGAATGCTTGTTACTGGCATAAGATTGGAGGATATTATAAAAACAAATATTATGATTGATAAAGAACAAGATCCAAACCTTCAGTCACCACAGGAAGCAAATACGACAAAACATATTAACTTTCGCGAAATCGAAGGAGGTGAGGCCAGTAACACAGGCGATAGAACAGATAACGACACAAGTGATGATAGCCCCACAAAAAGAGCCTGGGAGGAACTGAGAAATGATAATAAAAAGGATCAACACGGCAACGAATAAAATTGACCGCCTTACCATAAAATAAAAAAACGCCTTTTTTTGGGCGTTTTTTTATTTTATCAAAATGATGTAAGCTTTAGTTATTCTGCTTCAGCGACCACCTCTTTCACCTCCGGAATCATACGTTTCATCATTCCTTCAATACCAGCTTTTAGCGTAATCATGCTCGATGGGCAACCGCTGCAACTTCCCTGGAGCATCAGGTTTACAATTCCATCATCATAACTTTTAAACTGAATTGCCCCTCCGTCCATTTCAACGGCTGGCTTCACGTAGTTTTCTAACAATTCTTTGATGCGTTTTACGACGTCATCATCATCTGCACTGATGTTGTTTGTTGCATCTGACTTTTGTACGACAATCTCATCTTCGTTGATTACCGTACCTCCATTTTCGAGGTAGTCTTTTAGAAATTGTTTGATTGTTGGGATAACGTCTTGCCAATCATCTGTATCAACTGTTTTAGTAAGCGTTACAAAATTGCTTGCTATAAAAACACTTTTAATAAAAGGAAAACTAAATAATTCTTTGGCCAGTGGTGAAGGACCTGCAGTGCTTTCATCAGCAAAATCGATACTCTTACCCGGATACAAAAGTTTGTTTGCAACAAACTTCATTGTCTCAGGATTAGGAGTCATTTCTGTATATATACTTATTACCGGGTTACCTGTCTTGATCATAACTTTTAATTTAAGTCGATGGACAAAGGTAAGAAACGATTTTCAGAATAAGGTTCATCCAATTCCGTCGATAGCGATAGAAATCCTAAAATTTCTTAATTCGAAAGCTTTTACTTTTTTACTTTTAATAGGAGGAAGGTGCAGGAATTGGTAAAGGACCAATTGCAGTAGCTTCCCACTTCGTTGATAATCCTTGAAAGAAAGGCTATGCAATCTGTAAGTTTTACATTGTCTGATGCAAAAGGATAGCTGTACAAGCATTAGCCAATAAAAACCTTTCCTTAGTGTCTGTACTGGAAATATATACTTTACCATTATCCATTAACGGTACTGCAGCCAATCCCATTCCTGACTTATTCCTGATTTCAAAGCCGATTGAACCAACTGGTAAGATGCCTTTCTTACCGTTTTTTCTATTGATGTGATTGGATGAATTATCACTTAATGAAATTTTAAAGGGAGTACAGGCAGTGAACAGTACTGCGATGGCTAATGTGACTGCTACAAAATATTTCTTCATTTTGTTTTTTCAGTTCGACGTTATTAAACGTAAAAATGCTTTAAAATATGATTCGAAGGGCGAGTTTTGGATAAATGGGAATACAAAAAGATAAGCGGAAATGAAACATCGGATAAATAAAAAAAGTGTTTTTCTCGTTCATTTTGTTGTATTTCCATAGGTGGTTTTATTAGATATTGCTACTTTAGCTGCTCACTTTACCGGAGCCGTTCTTTTATTGTAAGCACCCATTTTTATATTATTCACCAACATTATTCTTGAATTAATTAAACTTAAACTATGCAACGAATTGCTATGCTTGGATCTGGTTTTATAGGCCGTTTTTATGCTGATTCCCTGCAGGGATACAGAAATAGAGATAAGATCGTCAGTATCTATTCAAGGCGGGAGGAGTCTGTGAAAAAATTTGCAACTGATTATAACGTGGCACATGGCACGACCAATATGGAAGAAGCTATTGCCCATCCTGATGTTGACATTGTTTGTATCTCTTTGCCAAATAATTTACATGAGGAAGCGGTGATGCTTTGCTGTAAACACAAAAAGGCAGTGATGACAACAAAGCCCCTGGGAAGAAATGCGCAGGAAGCCAGGCGAATGTTGGAAGCAGTTGAGCAAGCAGGAATATTTAATGGTTACCTCGAAGACCTTGTTTATACTCCTAAGTTTTTGAAAGCATACGAAAGCGTAAAAAATGGAGCACTCGGCAGAATACTTTGGGCAAAATCGAGAGAAACACATCCTGGCCCCCACAGTGATTGGTTTTGGGATATTGAGCAAGCCGGTGGCGGATGTATTCTTGATCTTGGTTGTCACTGCGTAGAAATAACCAGATCATATATTGGGAAAGATATAAAGCCGATAGAAGTAATGTGTTGGGCTGATACGCAGGTGAAACCTATTGATGCGGAAGATCACTCAATCGCACTGATAAAATATGAAAATGGTGCAATAGCACAGTTTGAAGTGAGCTGGACCTTCCGTGGCGGCTTAGATCTCCGCGATGAAGTGATGGGTACCGAAGGAACGATCTGGTCGAATAATTTTTTACGCACGGGTCTTGAAATGTTTACAACAGGTAAAGGCGCTGATTATGTTTCTGAAAAGGCAGAAAGCAATACGGGATGGCTATTCCCGGTTGGCGACGAGTTAAATGAGCTTGGATATAACCATATGTTTATGGATATGTTCAATTCATTGGAGCAGGGCAAGCAACCAAAAGAGAGTTTTTATGACGGCTATGTCGTGAATGTAGTTTTGGACGCCTGTTATAAATCTGCAAAAAGCAAACAATGGGAGCCTGTTCAGTTAGACATATGGAGAGGACAGGAAGGCGTGTCGAAAGACAGTCATTTGATCGAGTACGACGAAGATCATTATTTGGTGAAAGAAGAAATGACACATTATGGAGCGAAAAAGCTGATTCTTAAAAACAAGCAAACGGGGAAGATCTTCGAAAAAGAAGAAAAATAATATTATTTGATAAAACTAAAAAAGCCTGTCTAAACAGGCTTTTTTAGTTTTAAAGTATTCGTTCTTTATTTTGATGAAACTGTTGAAGCTTTCATATTTACTAATGTCGGATCGTATAGTTTACTGTGAATTTCTTTCAATTTCTCAGCTGGCATTTTGATCACTTTTCTGTCGTAAGTCATTAATCCGTTGACTTCAACTTCCACATCAGTTGTCTGCGTGTATACTGCGGCAGACAATCCTCTGGTTATGAGTTTGGGAAGCCTTTCTATAAACGTCGCATATCTCTGGTAAAGTTCGTCCTGGCTTTTAAAGTTTTGGTAACCCCAGTTGTTTTTGTCCTGCCACGTATGACCATCCAAAGGCAATCCTAGTCCACCAAATTCACCCAGGACCAATGCCTGCCTGCTTCCAAATAACGCTACACTTGGCATTGCGGGAGACGGATAGTTATGAAGGTCCATAATTTGAGCATCAGAAAAAAAGTTTCCTCCACTTGCACTGTTGATCAGCCTTGATGGATCCTTTTTCATTGTCCAATCACTTATTTCCTTTGTTTTAAATTGTCCCCACGCTTCGTTAAATGGAGTCCAGATGACAATGCAGGGAAAGTTATACAACGCATCCATGATGGCTGTCCACTCTTTTCGGTAGATCGCTTCAGAGGCATCAGTGCGTACCATGTCCTCCCCTACCCCTTCAACTCCAGGCCGTGATTCCCACCTTGCTCCAAGATCTCCACTTGGCATGTCCTGCCAAACCAACATCCCCAGTTTGTCGCAGTACGTGTACCACCTGGCAGGTTCCGTTTTTACATGTTTTCTGATCATATTAAAACCAAGTTCTTTGGTCTTTACAATGTCAAATTTTAAAGCCGCATCTGTTGGCGCAGTATACAAGCCATCAGGCCACCAGCCCTGGTCTAAAGGGCCATATTGAAATAGAAATTGATTATTTAATAAAATTCTCTTTACTCCATTTGCATCTGTCCCGACAGAAATTTTGCGCATGGCAAAATAGCTTTGTATTTCGTCGATTACCTTATTATTTCGAATTAATGATATTTTTAGATCATACAAGTTCGGCGATTGCGGTGACCATAGTTTGGGATTTGATACCTGTAAAATTGCATCCGTACTGCCGGTGATTTCCTGTTCAGCTATTTTTTGCGTTCCGTCCCAGGCTGATATTCTTAACTTGTCTGAGGCAAGCACACCGCTGATTTGCGTCGACACCGCTAATGTTTGCTTATCGATATCAGGAGTTTGATTAGTGGAAATGATATACGTTTTAGGAACGGGCTCGAGCCATACCGTTTGCCAGATACCGGTAACAGGTGTATACCAGATGCTGTGTGGTTGCTTCACTTGTTTGCCGCGTGGCTGAGGTCCATCATCTGTCGGGTCCCATACCCTTACAACCAGTTCCTGGCTGGAACCGCTTCTTAAAAAATTAGTAATATCAATTGAAAATGGATCATATCCCCCCTGGTGGGTTCCGGCAAGTTTACCATTAATAAATACATCGCACAACCAATCTACCGCACCAAAGTGAAGCAGCACATTTTGTTTATTATATTTAGATGGAACAGCGAATTGTCTTTTATACCATAAAACGCTATCCTTTCCAACCGTTTTTCCAACACCTGATAAGGCTGATTCTACAGCAAAAGGCACAAGGATTTTACCGGCGAACGAAGTTGGTGTCATTTCTTGTTGAGCTTTGGGAACGATAGAATAATCCCAAAGACCGTTTAGGTTCATCCAATTGTTTCGAACCATTTGAGGTCTTGGATAATCGGGCAAAGGATTGGATGGGTTAACACTGTCAGCCCAAACTGTAGGTATTTTATTCTTTCCAATTTGCCAGTTGAGATCCTGCGCTGCAGCATGGGAGATTTTAAGAGTTAAAAACACAGTGGCTAGCAATAATATTTTTTTCATCTGTTTACTTTTTATGAGCGTGAATCGCAATTTACTTTAAATCGGTAGACGACGGTTTGTAGCGGCCTTTTAAAACCTCTTTTATGATCTGATTTCAAAATGATTAGCCCCTTTTAAACTTATAAAAGCAACCCGAATTTCTTATTAAAGACGAAAGACATAAAGGATAAGGCTTCCTTTATGTCTTTCGTCTAATACCTTACAACAAGGTTTATAAAATCACTCTTACTACCCTCCGAATTGTACAGACATAATTGCTGCCTGTAAAGGCTCTTTAGAAGCGGCCTTAGAAACAAAGTAGATGGTATGTGACTTGCCTCCTGCGACAGCTTTAATAGGTATACGTATGGTAGCGGATTGCTGACCCGCCTTAGGAGTAAGGCCGCCTTCGCCCAGCAATGGGCCAGTAGGACTATCTAGCCTTGCTTCAAATTGCAAAAGAACTTCAGGCGCTTTTTGCCAACCTGCAGCAATGGTTGCAGTTGTAACACCAGTAAGGTCAATGTTGTCAAGGGCAAACCAACCGCCTCCTTGTGGTATCATCATTATATTGGTGCTGTTGTAGCTTGTTGAGGTAAAACCCTCCATTTTTTCCGATCCTTTAAAAGTAATGTTATTACTTCTCAAAGCGATGGTGCTATGCCCCGTTAGAGCTTTTATGTTATTGCCACCCTTGTCAGTGTAACTGGCAGACAACAGCATGGTAGCAAGTGGTTTAGAAGGCGCTGGAGTAATTGTTCCTACAGCAGGCAACGATTTGGCGGCCGCCGATTTGTTTGCAAGCGAAAGTATCCAGCTTACGATTTGATTTGCATCTGATGCCGGAAGTTGAGGATGCGCCGGCATTGAAACTTCTCCCCATACACCCGCGCCGCCTTTGATGATTTTCTGTGTGAGGTAGTTCACTGCATTACGAGTCTTCTGGTATTTCTCTGAAACCGCCATGTAAGCTGGGCCTACAGACTTTTCATTTTCCTTATGGCAGGCCTTACAATCAAGAGAAAGCATTAAATTTTTACCGCTAATAGCAGCCGCACCTTGCTGGTGTCCCATTGTTGATGCTGCCTTGTCGTAACCCTCCACATATTCAACCGACACAAACAAATTTGCGGGATCGATTTTTACCGGAAGATTATTATCTGTTACAGTAACTGCATATTTAATAGGCTTACCTGGTACATAAAACGATTTATTCGCGCCTATCAATTTAATTGATACTTTGGGCTCATCATTTCCTGCATACACACTAAAATCGTCACTTCTTGTTGTAGCGCCTTGCTGGTCCTTTACATAAACTCTTACTTTAAAATCACCGGCCTCCTTATAAATATAGTCTGTTGAAGGTGTCGTAGTCGTCTTCGTAATTCCATTACCAAAATCCCAGGTATAAGTAAGTTTTTCTCTTTCAGGGTCTCGCGCTGTCACCGTTGCCTTAATTGCAAGAGGTAATTTGCCCGACGTTTTGTTTACGTTAAGCTTAGTGATTCTTGGAGCAATATTGCCGGCATTATAATCAATACGAGACAAAGCCGCGTCCTCATTCTTAGAGAACCATCCTGATCCGTATTCCAATAAGTACAATCTTCCATCAGGACCTACTTCCATATCGATACAGTTGCGCAACTTTGTATTCTCCATAAATGGCTCCATTTTATCAAAGTCTCCATTTGGTAACATCGTTACGGCTTTCATCCATCCCCGAATCCAATCATACATAATCAACTTACCATTGTAGTACTCCGGCAAACGTGTGTCGGCCGGGTACATATCCGTGTAGTAGACCGGCCCCGCCATTGCGTTTCTGCCACCGCTACCAAGTTGTGGAAACTCAGATGACACAGTATAGGGATACCAGATAAATGCAGGTGAAACAGGTGGAAGGTCTCTTAAACCTGTATTGTTTCTTGAATTGTTTACAGGATGAGCCGGATCAAATGCCGCCCCGCTTGTACCTGTAGCATAATCATATTCACGATAAGCATAGTTATTACCTACAAAGAAGGGCCATCCGAAGAAACCTGCCTTACGAGCCTGGTTTAATTCGTCATATCCACGCGGACCTCTTGTCGCGAAACTGTCGTTGTTGGCATCAGGGCCAACTTCACCCCAATATAAGTTGCTATTTTTCTGGTCAACCGAAATACGGTAAGGATTCCTGTTTCCCATTACATAGATCTCTGGTCTTGTTTTGTCTGTTCCCTTGGGAAATAAATTGCCTTCAGGAATTTCATAGCTCCCATCGTCTTTAACTCGTATACGCAGGATTTTGCCGCGCAGGTCGTTTGTGTTGCCTGAAGACCTTCTTGCATCATACTGCATTTTTCCGGGAAGGTCATTCAAAGGTCCGAAGCCGCTATTTACATATGGAGCTTTAGGTTCATTAAAAGGCGTAGAGTTATCGCCCGCAGAAAGGTATAATAGACCATCAGGTCCAAAAGCGATAGACCCGCCGGTGTGACAGCATATTTCACGCTGAGACTTAACTTCAAGGATTGTTTTTTCGCTTGTATAGTCAAGCGTGTCGTTTGTAAAGGTGAACCTTGATAAACGATTAACTGAAGAATCAATTGGGCTGTAATAAATGTAAATCCAATTATTCCTCGCAAAATTTGGATCCCTCTGAATCCCAAGCACACCCTCTTCCGCATTCACCCCCGGTGTATTTGTTTTCCAGTAAACATTCAAAAATCCGACTTGTTTCACTTTTTTTGCGTTATTGTCATACATCAAAATTTCACCTCTCCTCTGCGTAATCAGGATGTTGAAATTTGGAAGAATTGTCATTTCTGTTGGCTCAAAGAAAACACCTTCGGCAAGCGTAGTTTTTGCAAACCTGTCTTCTTCCGGCGCATATTGGGACTTTGCTTTTGAATAAGATAAACCTGCATTGTCGCCAATAGCGTATTGGATACCACCCAGCAAATGTTTTAAATAAAGTGGATCAGTATAAGATTCTTCAGTATGACCAAGTGCCGTATAAAAAGCACGTCCGCCATCAAAATCGTGATACCAGGCCATGGGATGCGTACCCATTTTCTTACCACCATTGTAAGTGCTTTCATCAAGCGTAATTAAAACTTTTGTATCCGGTGCCAACTTTTTAAAGCTGTAAAATTCATCCGTTCTTTTCCATTCTTTTGGCAGGTGTTTGGTAGAAATATTACTTTGATCTACCACATTGAACAATCCCGACTGTACGTTGCGGGCAGTATCAAAAATACCCGGATGGTCATAAAAATAACCGCCTACCAGGCGGCCGTACCATCCCCAGTCATACTCCGTATCAGTAGCCGAGTGCACACCCACATATCCTCCGCCTGCCTGGATATATCTTTCAAAAGCAACTTGCTGACGTGCGTCTAACACATCGCCCGTAGTACTCATGAAAACCACCGTTGAGTACTTTTTTAAATTTTCCTCGTCGAATTTCGACCCATCCGTAGTTGTGTCTACATCAAAATTATTTTCTATGCCTAGCTTTTTAACTGCAGCAACGCCATTTGGAATTGAGCTATGATGCCATCCCATTGTTTTACTAAAAACCAGTACTCTTGGCTTATTCGCCCTCTTACCAAACGAGATCAAAATCATCGTAATAACTAAAAAAGGTATAGCCAAAGAATACCTTAACCTTGAAAATACACCAGAAACTTGTCTTAATTTTTTCATTGCAAAATCGCGTTTTTAAATACAGAAAGGAAAAATCTAAAGTTAAGAGAACTTATGATGCAAGTTTTAAATTTTAAAATAATTGTAGACTTGTTATGGTTATAATTCAAATCTTGCATTCATCTTTTTTCAAGCAATTATTTTTTTGTCCAGGCTAATCTTTTCAATTCATCATCGTTGCGACGCATTTCGTTCGACGGCGAAGCAAAATTCAGCTGACGTTTCATCTACAATTTTTGTTCTACCTACTCAATAAAGCTTCAACGTTTATACCAAAAAACATTAAGTAAAGACGGTTCTAATCTTGAACTGGCAGTACAATGAAAGTGTAAAACACCATTTGCATCGTCGAACCAATAAATGCATATCCCAAAGCTCTTTTGTCTGGTAGTCGATACACTTGGTCTGCCGTGAATACGGTGTTTAAAGAATAGCAATTTGAATATCGCAACAATTAAGACGCCAATGGCGTGCATTTTGAATAATGCAAGTCAAAGTAGTTTGTATGCCTGAAGGTCCGTCTATAGTTATATTGAAAGCATTGGTTCAACCTTTTAAAGGCAAGAAAATCATAGATGTTACTGGAAATAGTAAAATGGACATCCAAAGAATGGCCGGGCAGAAGATCATTGATTTTAAAAGCTGGGGTAAACACTTTTTAATTTGCTTTAATCATTTTGCTGTTCGCATCCATTTTATGCTGTTTGGTTCTTATCGCATAAATGAGCAAAAAGAAACAAAGCCGCGATTATCACTTCAATTTAAAAAAGGTGAAATTAATTTTTACGCATGTTCAGTGCAGTTCATAGACGAAGATGTAAACGAAGTTTACGATTGGACAAGCGATGTAATGAGTGATAGCTGGGATGCCGAAAAAGCGAAATTAAAATTGAGTGAGCAGCCGCAAACGCTGGCGTGCGATGCATTGCTTGATCAACAGGTTTTTTCAGGAGTCGGAAATATTATTAAGAATGAAGTTCTTTTTCGAATTAAGGTACATCCTGAAAGTGAGGTGGGCGCCTTGCCGGCAGAACAGCTTGATGATCTTGTATCACAGGCCAGAATATATAGTTTCGACTTTTTAGAGTGGAAAAAGAATTATGTACTAAAAAAGAACTGGCTTGCCCATACAAAAAAGACTTGTCCCCGCTGCAATATTCCTTTCATTAAAAAGTATGCTGGCAAAACAAAGCGGCGGACTTTTTTCTGTACAAACTGCCAGGAACTCTATAAGTAGAATGAGGGTGCTCAATAAAAATCATTTTAAAGTTGGTATAAATTTTTCTATCAGTAAGTTATACAACAAAAACCTTTAATATGATAATGGGTGTTCTTTTTGCCGTGGTAGTGATCATCATTGTGATTGCTTACATTTCTAAAAATGCGAAGAATAAAGATGAGGGAAATAAGCCAGGTGCTTAGAGCTACCTATATTGCTTCTTTCTTAATATTATTGCAAGTAATGAAACCGCTGCACTAATAATATAATAAAGGTTATTTGTAAACAAGCGGCCGAATAAATCTTAAGTTTATTCGTCGGCTTGTTTGGCGTTATTTCAATATAATTATTGTTTTTTCCTGTTACTATCTCCTCCTGCTTTATAACCCCTGTTGGTACCATCCGTTGCCGAGTTTGAATTTTCTTTCATAGTTGCAGGGCTTGAAGATGTATCATTATCACTTGCATGGTTGTCGGGCTTATCTGAAGCTGTGTTCAGGTTGTTTTCATTACCGGTCTGGTTGAAAGCTGTTGAATCAGCGTTGCCCGTCGCTTTGTCTTCGGGGTTTACGCACGAGGTCGCATACATTAACAAAGCCAGCACCATTAGCTTTTTCATAAAGTCTGTTTATAGGGATTAAAATAATTCTTATATAGTGAAAAAACTGCAATAGTTCTGCCATCCCTATATCTGATTAGTTGTCTGATTCTGCTTTGATTACTTTTTTCTACAGACAAGGAAATTCATGTAAAAAAATCGGAAACAAAGAGTTTAAGAAACTAAATGTGCAGTAATGGCATATAAAAATGGAAACTGAGGCTGAAGAAAGCAACCCGGTATTAAGGGTGTGACACAACGATGTTGAAGCAGGAATTAAGGCCAGACCAATAATAAAACCAAAAAAATTAGGTTTTAATACTAAAAAAGTTAGTGTTAATAACTTAATTATTATACCTTTACCTATTCAATAATTTTGACAAAAATATAGTTGCATGAGTAATTCGGATAAGTTGAAGGCGCTTAAGCTGACAATGGACAAGATTGATAAAGATTACGGAAAGGGTAGTGTGATGATGATGAACGAGAAACCGAATGAGCCTCATGAGGTCATTTCTACAGGTTCAATAGGATTGGACGTAGCACTTGGAATAGGCGGTTTACCAAAAGGCAGAATAATAGAGATTTACGGACCTGAAAGTAGCGGTAAAACAACAATTGCGATACATGTAATTGCGGAAGCGCAAAAGAAAGGTGGAATGTGCGCGATCATAGATGCCGAACACGCTTTTGATAGTGCTTATGCTCAAAAATTAGGTGTTGATGTAGACAACCTGCTCATTTCTCAGCCAGATTATGGTGAGCAGGCTTTGGAAATTGCAGACAGGTTGATTTTGTCTGGTGCACTTGACGTAGTTGTAATTGATTCGGTGGCGGCATTGGTTCCCAAAAGTGAATTGGAAGGAGAAATGGGCGACAGTAAAATGGGTCTGCATGCAAGACTAATGAGCCAGGCTTTGAGAAAATTGACCGGTACAATTAATAAAACAAACACCATTTGTATCTTTATAAACCAGTTGCGCGAAAAAATTGGTGTGATGTTTGGTAACCCCGAAACTACGACTGGTGGTAACGCTCTTAAGTTTTATGCGTCCGTTCGGTTAGACATTAGACGAACCGCACAATTGAAAGATGGTGACGAGGCAATAGGAAACCATGTAAAAGTGAAAGTTGTAAAGAATAAAGTAGCTCCGCCGTTCCGCTCTGCTGAATTCGACATCATTTTTGGTGAAGGTATCAGTAAGATGGGTGAGATAATCGATATGGGAGTTGAACTCGGCATCATCCAAAAAAGTGGAAGCTGGTTTAGCTACGATGGAAACAAGTTGGGCCAGGGGCGTGATACCGTAAAACAATTAATAACAGATAACCCTGAATTGGCTACTGAACTTGAAGTCAAGATAAGGGGCAAAATAGCTGAAGCACAAGTGGTTGCATAAACTTGTACTTTTTGCCGATTAATAAGGTATATAAGCCGTCTCTTTATAGGGATGGCTTTTTTGTTCGCCTCACCCCTAGCCCCTCTCCTCGCGGAGAGGGAAAGAAACAGCCAGATTGATGATCGTGTTGTACTTCTCCCCTTCTCCGCGAGGAGAAGGGGCCGGGGGATGAGGCGGTTTCTTTTAACCTAATGCTGAAATAACTGCTGCAAAAAGTTGACTCAGCCTTTTATCAGCTTTTCCTGCAACTGCGATTATCTCACTTATATCAACCGGTTGTAGGTTGTCAGGATCGCATTCGTCAGTAATAACAGACACACAGGCACACGGAAGACCCACCTGGTTTGCAACAATCACCTCGGGCACCGTGCTCATACCAACAAGGTCAGCGCCTATATTTCTTAGGTACCGATATTCTGCACGGGTCTCAAGGTTAGGTCCGACAACTGCGGCGTAAATTCCTTTTTTCAAATTAGTCAACTGTTCGCTTGCTTTATTCAAAAGCAATTGGTTTAGCTGTTTGTTGTAAGGCTGACTCATATCAGGAAAACGATTGCCGAACTCTGGCAGGTTTAATCCCCTTAACGGGTTTTCGGGTTGCAGGTTTATATGGTCATCAAGGAGTATAAGGTCTCCCTTTTTATAAGCCGGATTGATGCCGCCCGCAGCATTACTTAAAAGCAAATATTTTACACCAATTTCCTTCATTACCCTAACCGGAAATGTGATCTGTTGCATGGTATAGCCCTCGTAGTAATGAAACCTTCCCTGCATTGCAACAACCACTACGCCGCTAATTCTGCCATATACCAGGTTGCCTTTGTGAAACTCAACTGTTGATAAAGGAAAGTTTGGAATGTTTTCATAAGCAATAGTCTTCTCAGTTTCAATAAGCTTTATCAGCTCCGATAATCCTGTGCCCAAAACAATTCCAACTACCGGTTCTTTAAAGCCATTTTCGATTAAAAAGGATGCTGTTTCTTTTATTTGCTTAAGGTATTCAGACATGAAATTGTTTTTGAAATGGAAATCTAAACAAAATATTTCCGGGTGTGTTTATAGTCATTGCATAAACATTCAAAAAAAGACAATAGTTTCATTTTAAATAAAAAAATTATGGCGAACTCCTATTATGATTCAGCAGACCTTTCTAAGTTCGGAAACATAAGCGAATATCAAAAAGCTATGGGTGATAAGTTTTTTGGTTGGTATGGTGAAGTGTTTAAAGACAGTGCCTTAACGGCAAAGGAAAAATCGTTAATTGCACTGGCGGTTGCACATGCAGTTCAATGTCCTTATTGTATCGATGCTTATAGCAGCGATGCTTACGAAAAGGGTTATAGCGAAGAGCAAATGATGGAAGCCGTACATGTTGCCGCTGCCATTCGTGGTGGTGCTTCGCTGGTGCATGGAGTACAAATGATGAATAAGGTAAAAGAAATCGCGATGTAATTTTAAGAGAAAGGCAAGGAAGAGTTGGTAGCCAACATTTGTTCTTTGTTGATTCTTCCGTTGCGTCGCACTCTTGTACTGTTCTGATTTCTATTCATCGATTAGCGAATCTAATTAAACAAATCGACCCGACATAAAATGCATCAATCCTTTGTGCAGCTTAGCTCCTTTGTGTCTTAGTGGTTCAAAAAAAACTCAAATGGAAAACGCATTAATCATTTTTGTTCGTAACACAGAGAAAGGCAAAGTAAAAACCCGCCTTGCAAAAGATTTGGGCGATGATAAAACCCTCGAAGTATATAAGTTCCTTTTACAGTATACAAGAGACGTGGCCATATCCTGCAATTGCAGTCACTTTGTTTTTTATTCATCCTATGTACATGTAAATGATGTTTTTGATGATGACCTTTTTACAAAGTTTGTACAGGAAGGTGAAGATCTTGGAGAGCGAATGATGAATGCTTTTAAAAAGGTATTTGATTTAGGCTGTAGAAAAGTGTGTATCATCGGAAGCGATTGCTACGAACTACAAACGGAGATGTTGAATGAAGCTTTTGAAAAACTGAATAAATATGATGTAGCAATAGGCCCTGCATCAGACGGAGGATATTATTTGCTTGGAATGAAACGATTGATTCCTGAGGTTTTTTCAAAAAAGGATTGGGGAACATCAAGTGTATTTGATGATACAATAGAATCGATAAAAAAAGCCCGGGTTTCCTATTCTGAACTTACTGTTTTAAATGATCTCGATACAATGGAAGATCTTCTGGAAACCAATATACTAACGCACCTCGAAGAAGACGATTCGCAGGAGTAGTAGCTTTTAGAATCTCAGAATCACATAAGCTTTCTATATTTGCCTTTCATAGAAACTCTACTCACTAAACAAGGCGATGCTTACGATATTTAGGATAGACAAGGATTCTGACGAGATGGAAATTGTAAGGCAATTATTCAAAGAATACTCAAATAGTCTAAATGAAAATTTGTGTTTTCAAAGCTTTGACGAAGAGTTAGAAAATCCCCTGAAGAAATACGGTGAACCCAAAGGATGTTTGTTATTAGCCTTTTGGAATAATGAAGCCGCGGGTTGTATCGCCTTACAACCCTTGAAGCAGAAGGGCGTTTGCGAGATGAAAAGATTATTTGTTCGCAACGAATATCGAAATAAGGGAATTGGTGATGAACTCATTAATGAGTTACTGAAAGAAGCTACAAAAAAAGGCTACCAAAAAATGGTACTTGATACATTGGAAAGACTACAGCCAGCAAGAAGATTGTATATCAAATATGGTTTTGTAAATACTTCACCGTATTATGAGAATCCATTGGCGGATGTTGTGTATATGGAGAAGAGTCTATAATTATTATTTCTTCAAACAGCACTTACCTTTTGCGCGTTCTTATATCGATAACTTACTTACACATTCCTCTATTACCCTTGCGAAGTTCTCATGTTCAAGTCGATGTATTTTTTCTGCTAACATTTCCGCGGTATCATTAGGCTCAATGTTACATCTCGCCTGAAAGATGACGTCGCCGTTATCATAATGTTCATCAACATAATGAATAGTGATGCCGCTTTCAGTTTCACCTGCATCTATAACTGCTTGGTGAACATGAGATCCATACATTCCTTTACCTCCATATTTCGGTAATAAGGCCGGGTGGATATTAATGATCCTATTTCTGAAATTCTGTATAAGCGCTTCCGGTATTTTCCAAAGAAAACCTGCAAGCACGATGAAGTCAATTGATAAATGGTGAAGTTCTTCCATATAATTGTCTCCTCTAAAAAAACGTTCTTTCTCAATCAACAAAACAGGGATATCATAAGCGTCTGCAATTTGTATAACACCAGCACCCGGTTTATTACATACGATTAGCTTTACAGTCACCTGTTTATTGCCTTCAAAATGTTTAATGATCTTTTCAGCATTGCTACCAGCACCGGATGCAAATATGGCTAATTGAACCACGGAATAATTATTTATTGAGCAAGAAAAGTTTGAACTCATCGTGTAAATATCAGTGAAATTTGTCAGCAAGAAAAAGCGTTTAAATAAAGTTATAACTACACTTATTTTTGCTTACACTTTAATGACAATCATAATTTATTTTTTTGAAAAATCCTTTGAAACCCGCATCAACACTAGAAAAAATTTTTTTTACTATGTTGATAATATGTGAAGATCGTGACCTATTTTTGCACCCATTCCCGGAAATTTTTCCACATCAAAGCACAACTTTTTGTGTATATGATTCAGCATAGACGAACAGCAAAAACATTAGTAAGTTTAGTATTATTCATTTCTTGTTTATTTAGTAATAAAATTTTCGCCCAGGAAAATGGACAGGCATTATTCTCTGCAAATTGTGCATCATGCCATGCAGCTCATAAAGAACTCACAGGCCCGGCATTAGCAGGCGTTGAAGAACGTTGGGGAGACAAAAAAAGACTGTATGCGTGGATACGTAACAACCAGGCTTTTCTTAAAACAGGTGACAAGTATGCCAATGAGTTGTATTTGAGATACAACAAAACTGCGATGAACTTGTTTCCAAATCTTACCGATCCTCAAATCGATGCAATACTTGCTTATATAAAGTCTGTTCCTGATCCTAAAGCACCTAATCCCAATGGAACAACCGGAGGAGCTGCTGCAACTTCAGGAGACGACAATTCTCTACTTTACGGAATTCTCACATTAGTTCTTGCGGTTGTTGTTTTAATCCTGCTACAGGTAAATAGTAATCTTAAGAAACTAGCTGATGTAAAAGAAGGTGCTCCTTCTTTGGAACCTGTTCCTTTCTGGAGAAATAAAGCGTATATAGCGCTTGTTGCAATCCTGTTATTTTGCATTGGAGGTTACCTCACAGTAAAAGGCGCAGTCAGTCTTGGTCGCAACAAAAATTACCAGCCGGAACAACCTATATATTATTCTCATAAAGTACATGCCGGCACTAACCAAATCAGTTGTTTATACTGCCATGGTGGTGCACAGGAAGGTAAGCATGCAAATATACCATCAGTCAATATTTGTATGAACTGTCACATGGCCATTAATGAATACACCGGCAAGGATAAAATTTATAAAGAAGACGGATCTGAAGTAGACGGTACTGCAGAAATAAAAAAATTATACAAGTTTGCAGGATTTGATCCTGCCGTTTCAAAAGTCTGGGATCCAAATAAAGCCAAACCAATTGATTGGAACAAAGTACATGCCCTTCCTGATCACGTTTATTTCAACCACTCTCAGCACGTAACAGCGGGCAAGGTGCAATGCCAAACCTGCCATGGTGAAGTTCAAAAAATGGACGTCGCCTACCAATATGCGGAGTTGAGTATGGGATGGTGTGTGAACTGTCACCGAACCACTAAGGTGCAGTTTAAAGACAATGGGTTCTACAGTATCTATCAAAAATTCCATGATGATCTAAAAAATGGTAAGATCGATAGTACGAAAGGAATCACGGTTGAAAAGATTGGTGGAACGGAGTGTCAGAAATGTCACTACTAAGCCCCGGCTGACCGAGTATGGAAATAATTATTGAAGAATTTAAAATAAGTAAATGTAAGTTTTCAAGCCTTTAGGGGTTTGGGGCTAAACTAAATATTATGGAGCAAAAAAGGTATTGGCAAAGTTTCGGAGAGCTGAACAAATCTACCGCTTATCAATCCACTGCTGAAGACGAGTTCCAGGAAGATTTACCCTTGGTCGAAGATGATAAAGGGTTGCTGGATGCAAAGACGCCGAGAAGAGACTTTTTAAAATTTTTAGGATTTAGTACAGCCGCTGCTGCTGTTGCAGCCGGATGCGAAATGCCAGTAAAAAAGGCAATACCTTTTGTAAATAAGCCTGAAGATGTGGTGCCAGGTGTGGCTAACTTTTATGCAACAACTTTTGTACAGGATGGGGAAGTTATTCCTGCACTCGCTAAAGTAAGAGATGGCCGTCCTATAAAACTGGAAGGTAATGACCTCTCACCTGTTACCCTTGGTGGTACTTCGCCAAGAATGCAGGCTTCAGTTCTTGATTTATATGATACCAGCCGACTTCCGTTTCCTGTATCTAATGGAAAAGAAGTAAGTACTTTTGATGCGTTTGATAAAATGGTCGCTGCAGATCTTGCTGCTTTAGGCGGAAGGCCTGTTGTCTTACTTACAACTTCTATTACATCTCCAACATCGAGACTTGTTATTGATCAGTTCCTCGGACGTTTTCCTGGTAGTCGTCATGTAACTTACGACGCCGTTAGTTATTCGGGTATGTTATTAGCTAATGAAGCTACTTACGGTAAACGCGCAATTCCTTCTTATAATTTAGCAGCTGCTAAAGTTATTGTTAGTATCAATGCAGACTTTCTTTCATCCTGGATAAACCCTGTCGAATTCAACAGGCAATACAGTATCGGAAGGAAAGTAAATAAGAAGAAGCCGGATATGAGTCGTCACATCCAGTTTGAAAGCTTGATGAGTATGACCGGGGCAAATGCTGACGAAAGATATCACCACAGACCGTCAGAATCTGGTGCGGTTGCCGTAGCATTATATGCAGCATTAGGTGGTGCTGCAACGGCTCCTGCATTAGAGCCAAGACTACAACAGGCAGTACAAAAAACTGCTGCAACCTTAATGAAAAGCAGGGGTGCTGCTGTAGTATTAGCAGGAAGCAATGACCGAAACATACAAATCGTTGTAAATGGAATTAATGAATTAATTGGAGCCAACGGAACGACCATCGATTGGTCTTCTACTTATAATCTTCGCCAGGGTATTGATGCGGATATGAATGCGCTGGTCAACGATATGAATGCCGGCGCAATAGGTGCGTTGTTAATTCACGAAGCAAACCCGGCTTATAGTTACTACGAAAGTAACCGCTTTGTGGACGGTTTAAAGAAAGTGAAATTTGCAGTTTCATTTAACAGCAAATTGGATGAAACTTCGGTGTTGTGTAAATACGTTGTTCCGAATCACCATTACCTGGAAAGCTGGGGCGACGCTGAGGTAAAAACAGGTTTTGTTTCTTTGATTCAGCCTACCATCAGCCCGTTGTTTAAAACCCGTCATTGGCAGGATAGCCTGTTAAAATGGAGCGGTGCCACTGGTGATTATCTTGCTTTTTACAGGCAATACTGGATTGGTCGTCTTGGTACCGAAGCGAATTGGGACAAAGCTTTGCAGGACGGCGTCATAAACGGTGGAACGAGCGTGAACACTGTTCTTACAACTCTAACTTCCAATGCACCTGATACGGCACGAAGTGTCGCTGCACGACCCGCACCTTTGGCAACTTCTGCAGGCAGATCTGCCGGTTTCAATGGTGGTGCTGTTGCCGGTGCAATTACTGCTGCGACTGCAGTGAAAAAAGGCGGAAATGCGGAATTGGTATTATATCAAAAAGTAACATTAGGATCAGGACAGCAGGCAAATAACCCGTGGTTACATGAAGCACCTGACCCAATAACAAAAGCTACGTGGGATAACTATGCTGTTATATCTCCGGCTATGGCAAAAAGTTTGTTCAATATAGATCTAGAAGATCACGGACAAACTGACGATTATGAAGTGCATCCGGAAAAGCAGGTAATGAAGATTTCAGTAAACGGAAAGAATCTTGAACTTCCGATCATTATTGTTCCCGGTACAAATCCTAATACTGTCGGTATAGCGTTGGGTTATGGACGTGGAGCTGACGCTGCTACAACAGATGATGATGCTAATAATCGTAAAGATGCCATTGAAAAGGCACGAATCAATATTGGAAAAGCAGGTGGAGCAGTTGGTAAGAATGCATTTCCTTTAGTTGCTTTTAACGGCGTTACAAAAGACTATTTTATTTCTGCTGCGGATGTATCAAAAGCAGGCTATGAATATAAAGTTGCTCAAAGCCAGACACACCAGAGTTACGAGGGGAGAACTGAAGTTGTTTTAGAAACAACTTTGGCAACCCTGAGAAAAGAGCCTGAGATGTTTAGCGAAAGAAGAGAAGAACTTCATAAAGATTTTGCTCCCAAAGAAGGACAAAATTTTGAAAGGGATGCTACTCTTTATCCGTTATTTCCGAAGCCGGGAATCAAATGGGGTATGAGTATTGACATGAATAGTTGTACAGGATGCCAGGCATGTGTTGTGGCATGTCATGTCGAAAATAATGTACCTATTGTTGGTAAAGAAGAAGTGGCGCGTTATCATGATATGTTCTGGTTGAGGATTGACCGGTATTTCAGCGGTAGCCTTGAAAATCCGAGCGTCGTATTCCAACCGATGTTGTGTCAGCATTGCGACAACGCTCCCTGTGAGAATGTTTGTCCTGTAGCTGCTACTATGCACAGCAGTGAAGGAATCAACATGATGGCTTATAACCGTTGTATTGGTACCAGGTATTGCGCAAATAACTGTCCTTATAAAGTTCGTCGTTTTAACTGGTCAGATTATATGGGTGCTGATAGTTTCCCTGATAACCAAACAGGTATTATCAGTGACGCTACGATGATGATGAATGATGACCTGACAAGAATGGTACTTAACCCGGATGTAGTTGTTCGAAGCCGTGGAGTAATGGAGAAATGTACTTTCTGTGTTCAGCGTTGCCAGGACGGCAAATTGAAGGCGAAGAAAGAAAGTCGCCCATTGAAATCAGGTGAGAACGGTGAGTTTGATATGAAAACTGCTTGTCAACAAGCTTGCCCTACCGATGCCATCGTTTTCGGTAACGTGAACGACAAGCAAAGTGCAGTTTACCAGCATCGGGCCGACAACCACGACCGTTTATTTTATAGCCTTGAAATGTTGCATTCACTTCCGAATGTCAGCTACCTCGCAAAAGTTAGAAACACCGATCAGATTGTACACCTTGGTGAAGAAGAAACCCAGGAGACTGTAGGTGGAAAAGAAGGTAAAACAGAGGAAAAAGTTGAGGGCGTTCATTAAAGTACAAGTGTGCGACGCAACGGCGTTGAATAAAGATTTAAAGTTTGGATCAAAAGAATCAATAAAATTATTTAAAATCAGCCTGAGCTGATTCTAAACCAAATCAGATGCATTTAAAGTACGAATCACAAATCAGGGAACCACTCGTAGATGGTAACAAAGATTATCACCAGATTACCGAGGATATCATTCGTCCTATTGAAGCAAAACCGTCGCGTTTATGGTATATAGGATTCTCGATTTCAGTGGCTCTTTTATTATTTGGGGTTTATAGCGTTTACCGGGATGTTACTTATGGAATAGGGCAGTGGAATTTGAATAAAACGATCGGCTGGGGTTGGGATATTACCAACTTTGTATGGTGGGTAGGTATAGGTCACGCAGGTACCTTGATTTCTGCAATTCTTTTGCTTTTTCGCCAGGGTTGGAGAACAGGGGTAAACAGAGCGGCAGAAGCAATGACTATTTTTGCGGTAATGTGTGCTGGCCAGTTTCCAATCTTTCACATGGGTCGGGTTTGGCTCGCCTTCTTTATCTTTCCTTATCCTAACACTCGTGGACCTGTTTGGGTAAACTTTGACTCTCCTCTTTTGTGGGACGTATTTGCGATTTCGACTTATTTTACTGTATCCTTATTATTCTGGTATGCGGGCTTGTTGCCTGACCTTGCAACTGTAAGAGATCGGGCTAAAACAAAGTTTCGCAAATTGATGTACGGTATTCTTTCATTCGGTTGGACCGGAAGTACCAAACACTGGCAAAGACATGAAGCTTTATCATTGGTGTTAGCCGGTTTGGCCACGCCACTAGTACTGTCAGTACATACCATAGTATCCTTTGACTTTGCCACATCTGTTATTCCGGGCTGGCATACTACCATTTTTCCACCTTACTTCGTTGCCGGTGCTATTTTCTCCGGGTTTGCAATGGTACAAACGCTTCTGATCGTGGTAAGAAAAGTTTTAAACCTGCAGGAATACATTACGCTTGGACACATTGAGGCAATGAATAAAGTAATTGTGCTGACGGGGTCTATTGTGGGTTGCGCTTATCTTACTGAGTTGTTCATGGCATGGTACAGCCAAAATGAATACGAAGCTTACGCGTTCTTTTACAGCCGGGCTAATATTATGAGTCCTTATGGCTGGGCTTATTGGGGAATGATGTTTTGCAATGTGGTTTCTCCACAGGTTTTCTGGTTCCGCAAGTTGCGCCGCAATGTTACGTTTACTTTCTTTATGAGTGTTATAGTGAACATAGGTATGTGGTTTGAGCGTTTTGTAATTATTGTTACCTCTATTTATCGTGATTATCTGCCAAGTAGCTGGAGTGTCTATTATAGTCCTACTATATGGGAGATCGGTTTTTACCTCGGGACTTTTGGGTTATTTTTTACCTGTTTCTTCCTTTTTGCAAAATACTTCCCAACAATTGCTGTTGCCGAGATCAAATATGTGCTAAAAACTTCGGGAGAGAATTATAAAGAGCGGATGGATAAGGTAGAAGTGCAGAAAGTAGAGGAGTTTGCGAATGATTACGCGCATTGAGTTCTGTTGACAGTTATTAGATGATAGTTGACAGTTTTAAAAAATTATATAAAAGCTAGCAGCTAAAAGCTAAAGGCTAAAAGCTAAAAGGTATGGCACTAAAAAGATATGTAGTTGGTTGTTTTGATGATGAAGAAGTTTTATTTCCTGCAGTGAAGAAGGTGAGAAATGCTGGTTATAAAATCCAGGATGTTTATACTCCGTTTCCGGTACATGGTTTAGATCATGCGTTAGGAATGAGGGAAACCAGTCTTCATACAGCCGGCTTTATTTATGGTATTACGGGAACTACAACTGCCCTGGCTGGCATGGGTTACGTGTTTACACAGGATTGGCCGATGAACATCGGGGGTAAGCCGAATTTCCCCTTACCGGCCTTAATACCAATCACATTCGAGTTGACTGTATTATTTGCGGCTGTTGGTATGGTAATGACCTTTTGCTACTTGTGTCAGTTAGCCCCTTTTGTTCGCAAACATCATTTTCATCCACGGGCGACAGATGATCTTTTTGTAATGGCAATTGAGTGTACTGAGAGAACAAATGTTGAAGACCTTAAGGGCTTTTTGCAAAGTGCCGGAGCCATTGAAGTGGATTACCAGGTGGCAGAGTCCGGGTGGTGGTTTGGGCGTTATGATATCCAGCCAAAATTATATGCTGAAGAAAATCCTGTAATTGGATAACTGTATAATAAGAACAACAAAAGATGAAGAAATTAGCAATTATATCGGTTTTGGCCCTTTCAGGAGTCTTAGTTATAAGTTGTAATGACAACAGTAAACCGGCGCGGGATTATATGCCTGATATGAAGGATAGCCGCGCTTATGAAACCTATGCTGATCATAGCAATTTATCTTCTAAAGGGGTTACCTACAATAATCGGCCTGTAGCAGGTACCGTTAGCCGCGGCGAAGAACTTCCTTATCACTTACCTAATGACAGTACAGGGTATGCACAAAGTGCATCAGTAAATGATCCATTACCAAGATTAAACTCAACTGAACTGGAGGAAGCGGAAAGACTTTATTTGATCAATTGTGCTATCTGCCACGGAACTGCCTTAGATGGAAATGGTCCTCTTTACAAAGGCGGGACTGGTCCATTTGCCGCAAAGCCTGCAAATCTTGTTGGCGACCCTGTCATAGCTGCATTGTCTGAAGGCACACTATATCATGTGATGACCTACGGCAAAAACCTTATGGGTAGTTATGCTTCTCAATTGAATAGGAAACAGCGCTGGATGGTTGCTCAATATATAAAATCAAAGCAAGGGGCGGCTGAAAGTGCACCTGCTGCGGATGCTGACAGTACAGCTACTGCGGGAGCTGCAGCATCAACGGGTGCCATGGCAAAATAAATTAATAAGACTAAACAAACTGCAATCAAAAAAATATTAAGATGGCATCTATCAGAGAGCAATTTGAAGTATCGGGGAAAATGAAAACGTGGTCGATGGGACTAATGGGAGTAGGAATTCTTGCTTTCATCATTGGGTTTATAACAAAGGGATTAAGTAGCGATGAACACCAACAAGCAATTTTTTGGGCCACTTTGTTATACAACAGCATATTTTTCTTATTGATTTGTAATGCAAGCATGTTTTTTATCTGCGTTACTACACTAGCTCACGGTGGATGGCAGGTTACCTTCAGAAGAGTTCCGGAAGCAATCTCTGCAGTTGTTCCTATTTTTGGATTGATAGCAATTTTTATTCTTTTCTTTATTGTTTTTGGTTTAAATCACGGTGATCATAATCTGATATATCATTGGCGCATTCCTGGAAATGACCAGGTCATACTTAACAAGACAGGATTCTTAAATCCTCCATTTTTTGTGATTTGGACACTGTTATCAATAGGATTGTGGAGTTATCTGGGAATGAGGATGAGGAAATTGTCTCAGGAAAGTGATGAAGCAACAATGAACCCTGAGCAAGGAAGTAAATGGATCTTGAAAAATACAGTGGTTGCCTCTTTATTCACTGTTTGGTTCGGATTAACAGTAGGGTCAACTACTCCATGGTTGTGGCTGATGAGTATCGACACACATTGGTATAGTACGATGTATAGCTGGTACACGTTTGCCAGTTCCTTTGTATCAGGAATGGCTTTAATCGCATTATTTATAATCTATCTTAAAAACAGGGGGTACCTGGAATATACCAATGACGAGCATCTTCACGACATCGGTAAATTCATGTTTGCGTTTTCGATTTTCTGGACATACCTGTGGTTTAGCCAGTACATGCTGATCTGGTATTCTAACCAGCCGGAAGAGACAACCTACTTTCAACCACGTACTAATAATGGGGTATGGAAAGGTGTATATTATCTTAACCTTGTAATTAATTTCATATGTCCGTTGCTAATTTTGATGACGAAAAATTCGAAGAGGAATTACACTGTGATGGCTTTTATGGCTGTCCTCATCATCTTCGGCCACTGGATGGATTTTAACCAGATGGTTATGGCGAGTGTATCAAGAGATCACGTTACATTAAGCTGGTTAGATTTCGGCATAGCAGCATTATTTGTAGGTATGATGATATTCTTTGTAGGGAAAGCTTTGGCTAAAGTACCTTTGATTGCCAAAAATCACCCATTTCTTAAGGAAAGCATTATTCATCACACGTAAGTAACCGAAGGAAAAGACTTATTTATAGAATAGAAAATATCAGAAGCAATCATGTCAACATTTTTTATAATCGCCGTTCTCATTTTGTTGTTTGTAGTTATCTTCCAGATAGCTAAGGCGAGTGAGTATGTGGCTATACTTAAAGGAGAGGAGAAGTCTAGAAAGCACGACAATAAGATTAACGGTTTTTTGATGATAGCTTTTTTAGTACTTGGATTAATTGGCGTGTACTACTGCCATGAAATTTTGAAGGGAAGGGTTCTGCAGGAAAGTGCATCAAAAGAGGGTGAGAAGGTAGACGAAATGTTACATATAACTCTCGCAGTAACCGGAATTGTATTCATTATTACTCAAGTACTTTTATTCTGGTTCTCATATAAATATCAGGAAAGTGAAAAGAGAAAAGTATTCTTCTTCCCCCATAATAATACGATGGAAGTTGTTTGGACTGTAGTTCCGGCAATTGTACTCTCTGTTCTGGTTGTAATTGGTCTGCGTAACTGGTTTATTTTCACTGGTGAGCCTCCAAAAAATGCAATGATTGTAGAGGTAACAGGCAAACAATTTGGTTGGATTTTCCGATATCCGGGAAAGGATAATCAGTTTGGTAAAAGATATTTTAGAAATATCGATCCTTCAAATAACTCATTAGGTCTTATTTGGGCTGACAACAAAGAATTAAATCAAAAAGCCGATCCTGCTGCGTATGATGACATTGTGCAGGAGCAAACAATGTATGTTATTAAAGACCGCCCAGTTAAACTTATCATAGGTTCAAGGGACGTTATTCATGATGTGGGTTTATCGCATTTTAGATTAAAGATGGATGCTGTACCTGGAATACCTACGACTTTATGGTTTACGCCTAAGTTCACCACAGCGGAGATGAAGGAGAAAACGGGGAATGCTAATTTTCAATACGAGATAAGCTGTAATCAGATGTGTGGCAATGGTCACTACTCAATGAAAGGAGTTATTGAAGTCGTGGAAGAGGACGAATATTATGCCTGGATGGCTAAGCAAAAGCCTTACTATTATGGTGCTTTTCCTGAAAAGGATCCATCAGCAACTCCTCCCGCTCCAGGTGGTGCGCCACCCTCTTCGCCTGACAGTGCAGCGAGAATAACTACAGCGTCGGTTACACGTACAACTGCAGGAGATCACAATAATAAATTGAAATAAGGAAGCTAACAATAACGTATCCTGAAAAGGTTTGAGAAAAAAATTAATGGTATGAGTAACGAACAGACTTTACATACAGGCACCGCTCATGGAACCGTCCATGACGATCATGGTCATGGGGCACACCATCACCACGAAACTTTTATAACTAAATACATCTTTAGCCAGGACCATAAAATGATTGCCAAGCAGTTTCTTATAACTGGTATGGCCTGGGCTGTTCTCGGCGGATTGATGTCGGTTCTTTTTCGTGTTCAACTGGCTTATCCTGATCAAAACTTTCCAATACTGGAAACTATAATGGGACATTGGGCAAAGGGTGGACATATTACCGCCGAAGCATATTATGCATTAGTAACCATTCATGGAACCGTAATGGTGTTTTTTGTATTGACTGCAGGCTTAAGTGGTACTTTTTCTAACTTTCTTATTCCGTTACAAGTAGGTGCCAGAGACATGGCTTCGCCGTTCATGAATATGTTGAGTTATTGGTTCTTCTTTACTTCGGCACTGATCATGCTTTCTTCCTTGTTTGTGGAGTCTGGACCTTTTAGTGGGGGCTGGACAGCATATCCTCCTTTGAGCGCTCTTGGTTCTGCATCACCTGGTTCTAAAACCGGTATGGATCTGTGGCTTATAAGCATGGCTTTGTTCGTGGTTTCGCAATTACTGGGTGGACTGAATTATATAGCAACAATATTAAATATGCGTACAAAAGGAATGAGCATGACCCGCCTTCCTTTAACGATCTGGGCGTTTTTCTTTACAGCTGTTCTAGGTGTGTTATCATTCCCTGTGTTATTATCAGGTTTTATACTACTTATTTTTGACCGTAATTTCGGAACCAGTTTTTATCTAAGTGATATTTTTATCAATGGTATTGGTGCTCTTCCTAACGAAGGCGGTAGCCCGATTTTGTATCAGCACTTATTCTGGTTCCTGGGCCATCCTGAAGTTTATATCATTATTCTCCCTGGAATGGGTATGGTTTCAGAGGTTATGAGTACCAATGCACGGAAGCCGATATTTGGTTACATGGCAATGATCGGATCTTTATTTGCTATCGCAATTCTGTCGTTTCTTGTTTGGGCACACCACATGTTTGTCTCCGGCCTGAACCCTTTCCTTGGATCGTTCTTCGTGTTGCTAACGTTACTTATAGCAGTTCCTTCGGCGATCAAAGTTTTCAACTGGCTGACTACTTTATGGAGAGGAAATATTCGATTTACGCCAGGGATGCTTTATTCAATCGGTTTTGTAAGTATGTTTATTTCAGGTGGATTAACTGGTATCTGGCTTGGTAACTCTGCCCTAGATATTCACTTGCATGATACCTACTTCATTATTGCCCACTTCCACCTTGTAATGGGAGTTGCGGGTATATTTGGAATGTATGCCGGTATTTATCATTGGTACCCGAAAATGTTTGGACGTTATATGAATAATACCTTGGCCTACATTCATTTTTGGGTGACGTTAGCCGGTGCCTATCTCATATTCTGGCCGATGCACTACGAGGGTCTCGCTGGTATGCCTCGCAGGTACTACGATTACACAAACTGGGAAAGTTTTAAAATGTTTGGGGAGCTTAATGTGTTTATCAGCATTGTGGCAATTATCGTTTTTGCAGTTCAATTGTTATTTCTTTTCAACTTCTTTTATTCGATGTATAAGGGTAGAAAAGTTACTTCTCAAAATCCATGGGGTTCAACTACACTGGAGTGGACGACACCGATCAATCCCGGACACGGAAACTGGACAGGAGAGATTCCCGAAGTTCATCGTTGGGCGTACGACTATGGAAAAGATGGAAAAGATTTTATTGCGCAAACAACACCAGTTGGTGCAGGGGAGAGTGTTAATCATTAATAATTTTTCTGCCTGTTTTTGACAAGCAGAAAAAATAATACAATGCCCTGAAATCTTCAGGGCATTGCTTTTAAAAAGGAGAGATTGGATGCAGATGATGAGTACAACAGAAAATATATCAGTGAGCTATAAAGTAGCTGCTAAAGTGAAAGATTACTTTCAGCTTATCAAGTTTACTTTAAGTTTCACAGTAGTTTTTTCTTGTGTTATCTGTTATTTGCTTGCGCCTGGCATTACTTATAACCTGAAAATGGTTGTATTATTATTTGTTGCAGGAATGTTGGTAACCGGAAGCGCCAACGCAATAAACCAGGCTGTTGAGAAAGATACAGATGCAATGATGAAGAGGACTGGTAAAAGACCAGTTGCTGATGGAAGAATGAGTCAGCAGGAAGCATATACTTTCGCGTTGATTGCGGGTATAGTTGGAGTATTGATGATGTGGCGTTTTTTTAATTTATCATCCGCCCTTTTATCTGCTTTTAGCCTTTTTCTATACGCCTACATTTATACACCGCTTAAGAAAGTAAATTCTATAGCAGTTTTGGTAGGAGCATTTCCGGGTGCTTTACCTTGCTTAATTGGCTGGGTTGCAGGAACAGGCGAATTCAGCATAGGTGGATGGATTTTATTTGGAATACAGTTTTTATGGCAGTTTCCACATTTTTGGGCAATTGCGTGGGTGGCACACAATGACTATAGTAAAGCGGGTTTCAAATTGTTGCCTTCTGATAAAGGGCCTACGAAGTTTACTGCTTTGCAGTCTGTTACCTACGCCTTAATTATGATACCGGGTGGTATACTGCCCTACTATTTTGGCATCAGTGGTTTGGTTAGTTTGTGGATAGTGTTGATATGTAATTTGTTTATGGTGGTGCAATGTGTCAGGTTATATGTTGAGATGGATGTGAAAGCGGCAAGAAGGGTAATGTTTAGCAGTTACATATACCTTCCTATTGTATTGCTCGCTTTGCTGTTAGATAAAGTAAATGTCTGATGGCTGCGTTATGCTAATATGTACAAGGGTGCGACGCAAGAATGTAGAATAGAGATTAGCTGCCCGGATCAAAAAAATTGTATTAAAAAATTAAGAGATGATGGCAACCGTGAGTGATCAACAACGAAAAAAAATACACCCGCATAAATTTTCACTGTGGGTCGGTATGGCAAGTATTCTAATGATGTTTGCTGGTTTTACCAGCGCTTATATTGTGAAACGAAGTGATGGGAACAATTGGCTTGAGTTTACGTTGCCTCCTGTTTTTTGGTATTCAACAGGTGTGATATTATTAAGCAGTCTTACCATTTATCTTGCTGCAAAGGCATTTAAAGATCGAAACATGGTAAGGTATAGGGCGCTAATAACTGTTACCGCTGTTTTAGGTGTTTTATTTACCATCCTACAATGGTCGGGGTTTCAGTTTCTACAAGATCATGGAGTAAAGTTGATTGGAAGCAATAGTAACCCGGCAGGTTCCTTTCTTGGAGTAATCACTGGGGTACATATGTTGCACGTGCTAGGAGGAGTCGTGGTATTGATAGTTTTATTTGCAAGGGCTTTTAACACGCAGAGGAAAAACTATAGCAGTGTTCCAATTGAAGTTGCAAGTGCGTATTGGCATTTTGTTGATGCTATTTGGATTTATCTTTTTGTCTTTTTTAATATCGTAAGTAATTAAAAAGCTGTTATAATCAGTTGTAATTTAAAGAGCAAGACATATAAGGGCAATCAGGAAAAGTTTTTCCTGATCAAATAAAAAATCTATCATTTTTTAATGTTGGTTTCAACATCGGAAATAAATTTGCATACCAAACTTAAACAGAACACATGGAAACAACAACAGTAGGAGCAGACACAAAATGGTGGAATGGAGGTAAAAGCCCGTTCAATGTGGAGTATGGGAAATTGATGATGTGGTATTTTTTAATGAGCGATAGTTTTACATTCGGTGCTTTTCTCATAGCATATGGTACTGTTCGTTTTTCCAGTAATGGCTGGCCTGATCCAAATGAAGTTTTTAAATCTTACCCTGGTGCGGGAGAAGCCACTAATGCTCCGCTGGTATTTGTGAGTATAATGACTTTCATCCTAATTGTTAGCTCTGTTACAATGGTACTCGCAGTCCACGCTGGCCATGAGAGGAATAGGAAGAAAGTTGTTACCAATCTCGTTTGGACTATTTTAGGAGGCTTAGCATTTTTGGGTTGCCAGGCATGGGAGTGGAACCATTTGCATCATGAAGGTGCCTGGTGGGGAAGAAACCCTTTTCCTAATGCTGACGGAACCGGTTCAACTACAAACTTTACGAACTTCTTTTTTACCATTACAGGTTTTCACGGTTTCCACGTTTTGTCGGGCGTTGTCATAAACATTGTAATGCTGGTAATGACTTTGCTTGGCACTTTTGAAAAGAAAGGTCACTATCTCATGATAGAAAAGGCCGGTTTATACTGGCACTTCGTCGACCTTGTTTGGGTGTTTGTATTTACGTGCTTTTATCTCCTTTAAAAAAATAAAATAATATAATTAATTGATATGGAACATTCAACGTTAGCAGCAGATCCGGTTCATGACAATCACGGAGGGACTAAAGAGATTTGGAGAACCTTTTGGATCTTATTAGGCCTTACAATTGTAGAGCTGGTCTTAGGTTATATAATGATTGGTGTAGAAAGTCAGGGCGGTAGATTAGGTCTTAAAGGAGCGATTATTATTTTGATGTTAGCGAAGGCATTTTATATAGTTGCTTATTTTATGCACTTAAAAGGTGAGATAAGAAATCTGGTTATGACTATCCTGGTTCCGTTAAGTTTGTTACTTTGGGCGATCATTGCATTCTTGTATGAGGGACATTCGTACAGAAACAACAGAAACACTTATGATGCCTACACAAGAGAAAGAAGCCATATTCAATCAACTGATAAAAAGGCTGACGAAAAGGGCTTACATGAGAAGAAGAGAACCGGAGCGAATACGATGGAATAAAGTGTTAGGACTAGAAAAATAAATAACCTGAATAAACCATCGCTTATCCGGCGATGGTTTTTTTATAAAAAATAATATGAACAAAAAAGCGATTTTCGCAATATTTATTGCCACAGTCATTCCTATCGTTTGTTACCTGGTTTTAAAACAAACCGGGGAAGATGCTGTTGTAATGCCAAGGAAGTTTTTAATGGACTCTGTTATAGAAAAAACGGTAGATGGCAAAACGACAACAGATACCGTATGGCATAAAACGGAGAATATTAGGTTAGTTAATCAATTGGGGGACACCGTGAATTTATATGATATAAAAAATCGTGTAATTGTTGCTGATTTCTTTTTTACGAGATGTCCTTTGATCTGTCCCCAGATGACAAAGAATATGGCAAGATTACAGCAGTCCTTTACACATAACAATAAGAATGGAAGAAAGGTAATAGACTCCTCAATAGTTAGATTTATTTCATTTACCGTAGACCCGGAACGAGACTCCGTCGCTGCTCTTAGAAAATATGCCGACAAGTTTGGTGTTGAGCACGACAATTGGTGGATGCTTACAGGAAACAAGAAAACGATTTACGATTTTGCTTTTAATGAAATGAAATTAGCTGTCGTTGATGAAGGAGTAGACACCTCATTTTTACATACAGAAAAGTTTGTCCTGATAGATAGAGACTTCGTAGTAAGAGGCTATTATAATGGTCTTGACACTACAGCATTATCTGCATTAGCCAAAGATATAGGATTGCTTATGCTGGAGAAAGACAAAAAGAAAAAGTTCAACATTTTTCAACCATCACCATTGTAATGAGCGAGTATAAAGAGAACATGTTAAAAGCTGCGATAGTAAAGAATGATAAGAAGGCTTATTGGCTCATAGGAATTTTTTCGGTAGTTGTTTTCGGGGCTGTTGTTGCTTTAGGTAAATTCAAATTGGATATCCAGCCTGGTTTTGATGTACATGTTTTTGCCAAAATAAACGCGGCTATAAATTGCTGTGTCGCTGTCCTGCTTGTTAGTGCTCTCGTAGCTATCAAAAATTCTAAATACGGGTTACATCGGAACCTCATGCTGACCGCAATGTTTTTGTCGGTTTTCTTTTTGATTTCGTACATCGCGCACCACCTGTTAGCAGGCGAAGCTAAGTTCGGCGATTTTAACCACGACGGGTTGGTAAGTGCTGAAGAGAAAATACAAGTTGGAGGCCTTCGAACTGTTTACTTACTATTGCTTGCTACCCATATTGTGCTGGCTGCTATCATACTTCCGTTCATTTTATTTACAGCTTACCGGGCGCTTACATCTGAGTGGCCTGCGCATAAAAAGCTGGCCAGATATACCTGGCCGCTTTGGCTATATGTGGCTGTTACCGGACCAATAGTGTATTATTTGATCAGTCCTTATTACACTTAAAGCGCTAACTATTTACATTTTTTATTCTGGACTAAGCATTTTCTGTTTATTAAGCCCCGGTTGCGTCGCACCCTTTTACTTTCGCTTTTTTATTCGCCGATCTACATTATCAGAGGTTTGTATATTGGCAAATTCTTTAATCAAAAAATAATTGCAGGAAAAACGATTTGTAAAAAGTAATCAGCCGTTATGGCGTCGATATACCCTTCTGAGCATTCGCGTTTTCCCACCCTCGTAAAGCATTTCAATTTATTGTCATCTTTAATATTGTCGTTATTTAGCTACGTTTTTTTGTCAATTCTTATCGTTTTTCAAATAATTCTTTTATTATTTCTTTATTACAGATAGTTTCTTTCTCCTTCTGTTGTATTATTAAAATTGATATTTGTAGGGCGTTTTTATTATATCTATTTTGCCTTCAAATTCCACCGCTTTACATAGCGCTTACCTCGATCTGCTTTCCATCAAACTTTGTTTAGAAACTTCCGTTTTTCGTACCAATGCTAAATCAAACAAATTCATGATGAAAAGCTCTTTACAATTAATTATTTTATTACTGTTGCTTGGCCTCAACTACAGCTTTGCACAAACGAACAGGGTCACAGGTAAGGTTGTTGGACCCGATAATGCTCCGCTCGTTGGAGTCAACGTGCAGGTTAGTGGTACTAACCGAGGTACATCCTCCGGTTCGGATGGTAGTTTTGGTATAGAGGCTGCCGCGAATTCGTCTTTAATTTTTTCATATGTAGGTTATGTGAGTCTGACCGTTCCTGTTGATGGCCGTAGTACTATCACTGTTTCAATGATGTCTGATGCCAAAGCATTAAATGCGGTTGTTGTTACAGGGTATTCTACCCAGTCAAGAAGAGATATCACGGGGTCTGTAGTGTCTGTTGATGCAGCAGAATTAACAAAAGTATCTGCTCCAAATGTTGCCCAACAGTTACAGGGTAGGGCACCTGGTGTTACTGTAACTTCCAACAATACTCCCGGAGGAGAAGCTACCGTACGTATACGTGGTTTTGGTACTATTAACAACAACGATCCTTTGTATGTAATAGATGGGGTACCGACTAAGGGTGGCCTCAACAACATAAACCCGAACAACATCGAGTCTATGCAGGTATTGAAAGATGCTTCCGCCGCTTCTATTTACGGATCACGAGCTGCGAATGGAGTTATAATAATAACTACTAAAAAGGGAAAAACGGGGGCCGCTAAATTTTCTGTCAACATACGTACCGGAGTACAAACGGGCAAAACTGATCTTGGTCTAATTATCAACCCCTTGCAACACGGTCAGTTACTTTGGCAACAGTTGAGAAATGCAGGCATCTTAACCAATGGTAACCCTTCTCACCAGCAATATGGTAATGGCGCCACTCCGGTGGTTCCGGATTATATTCTTGCCGGTAGCAGTTACGGCCTTTCTGAAGGTGATCCAAGGGTTAATCCTGCCTTAATAAATTACAATCGTGATGGCTTCTACCAAATTGTAAAAGCTAACATAGAAGGAACTGATTGGGAGAAAGAGATATTAAGAACTGCTCCCATCCAGGAATATAATATTGGAGCGTCAGGAGGTAGTCAGAAGAACCATTATGCGCTCTCCATGAACTATTTCAAGCAAGATGGGGTGTTGTTGAACACATCATTCAATCGCTACTCTTTGCGGTCAAATACAGAGTTTAATTTTAAAGATCGCTTTAGAATAGGCGAAAATCTTGAGGTTAGTTTTACAGAGAACAAGGGTTACTACAACAATAATGGTACGGCCAGCGGAACCAACAACCAGGACGGAAATCCTATAGGTAATGCTTATCGCATACCATCGATAATACCAGTGTACGATATTATGGGTCGGTTTGCCGCTACAAGAGCTGCAGGTTTAGGACCAGCAACCAACCCGGTTGCTCAACTATACCGAAACAGAAACGATAAAACAAGTACCTACAGAACGTTTGGAAATATTTACGCAGAATTGGATATGCTGAAGGATCTGACGTTAAGATCCAGTATGGGTATTGATTATATCAATGCCAACCGGGTAGACTTTAATCTGCTGGATCTGGAAGAAGCCGAAATAGAAACCAATAATTCCCTTACAAATGCCAACGCTTATGACATAACATGGACCTGGTCGAATACCTTGAACTATAAAAAGACCTTGAATGGCATCCACCGTTTTAATGTATTAGCAGGCACAGAGGCAATAAAAGGAATCGGCAGAGATTTTACAGGTACCCGGACAGCTTTTTTTTCTGAGGATCCCCGGTATATGTTTTTAAGTGCGGGTTCTTCAGGTATCAACAATAGCGGTGCAGGATACGAATATGCTCTTTTTTCATTGTTCGGGAAGATCAATTATTCATTAAAAGACCGTTATCTATTAGAAGCTACTGTAAGACGCGACGGTTCTTCACGTTTTGGTGCAAATAATCGATACGGAACATTTCCGGCATTTAGTGCCGGATGGCGCCTTTCGAAAGAAGATTTCCTGGCTGGTCTTTCATTTTTCGATGACTTAAAGATCCGTGCAGGTTGGGGACAAACCGGTAACCAGGAGATCGGTAATTACAACGGTTTTAATACTTACCGCTCAACGTTAAATCAATCTTCATATGCCATTACGGGTTCTAACAGCTCGGTAGTAGCCGGTTTTGATACGCAGGCTTTTGGAAATCCTGATGCAAAATGGGAAACAACTACACAAACCAATGTTGGAGTAGATGCGACTATTTTGAAGGGTAAACTAACGCTGAGCTTTGACTGGTATAACCGTGTAACATCTAACATGTTGTACCAGGTAAGCTTGCCTGCAACCCAGGGAACTGCAACTGTTCCTTTTGTGAACGTAGGTAAAATGGGCAACAAGGGTATTGATATAGGTATTGATTATAAAAACAAAGCAGGTCGTGACATCAGCTACGGTATTGGCGTTAATTTCTCTACATATAAAAACAAGGTTCTTCAATTAAACAATAGTGCTACTGCTGTTTTATTGGGCCCTGCTATTCGTAGTTATACATGGACGCGATCAGTGGTAGGGCAGCCTTTATATTCTTTCTATGGTTTAATTATAGATGGGATATACCAGAATGCTGCAGAAGTAGCAAAAGGACCAGCTTACCCGGGTTATGCAGCAGTCGGAACATATAAATACAGGGATGTGGATGGCAACGGAACAATTAATGATAACGACCGTACTTTTATAGGCAATCCTCATCCGGACTTTACATATGGTGTGAACTTGAATTTTGGATATAAGGATTTCGATTTTTCAGCTTTTTTCCAGGGAGTTCAGGGCAATGAAGTTTTGAACATGGTAAAGCGTTGGATAGATTTTAACAACCAGGCAGGTAATCGTAGTTTACGCATGCTCAATGACTCCTGGACGCCTTCGAATCCAAATGCAGTCCTTCCCATTCTCAATTCTAACGATAGCAGAAGTCAGCAACCATCGAGCTACTTCATTGAAGACGGATCTTATTTGAGAATGAAAAACTTAACCCTTGGGTATACTTTTCCTTCTTCGTTTTTAAATAGGCTAAAATTCGAAAAT
>JAOQAJ010000336.1 GCA_025963675.1 Segetibacter sp. | reverse complement strand
TTTGCAAGCTTAGCAGTGTAAGCTAATGCTAATAATTAATTCACTTGATGATGTAAATCACCTTGACAACTGATTGAAAGCAGGTTTTGTTAATAGGAGAGTAGAATAAGCCTATATGCTTTAATTGCCAGTCAATAAAGGTACGGCCAATAATGTGCAAGCCTTTTTTTGAAATAAAGTTAGTTTCATTGTTAGCATCCTTATCGAAAGCCAGCTCTTTTTTGTTACCGGCCTCCCTCCATTAATTAATCATTGTTGTGCAAGTGTCTCGCCCGTGCTGGGTTACTCCCTTGTACTGCAAACCTTAACCAATCCCTATCTTTAGATTGCTACCCTAAATTCAGCTTGTTACATTTATACAATTTAAAGTGGAATGAGATTAAAAGCGAGCAACGGCTTTCATTAAAAACTATGAACATGGAAGAAACAAGAAGCAAACGATACAATCCCATTTAACTATACCAGTGAGGAATTAGCGGTAACCTCATCAGCTTTTCTTTAAACTGGAAAAAACCAAATCATTCAAAAAAGAAATAATCTCTGTTTCCTTTTTGGCTTTTCCAAAGTCGGTAAGCGAGGGAAGATTATACATAAAGAAATTTTGGAAGTGTGCCATTTCTATTATGGTTGATGCCAACGATTTTGGGTACTTATATTTTGAATTGCACTCCGTAATAATGCTTCCAATTACCCTACAAAGATCTTTGTAGGGTTTAAAAAATTGTTGTTTATTGTCTTCGCCTACTTGTTTTGTAAGGTAAGCTTTTGACCCCTCCGAAATAACAATTTGGTGCAACAACGTTTCATTTATATAACCTGTTAGTTCATCATCTTCAACAGCTGTTGCCAATAGTTTTATAACTCGTCTTAATTTAACAACCGGATCGGTAATATTGTTAGTATGGTAACTAATTTGAAATTCAAGCCAGCCCCAATACCATGCGGTTAGATAAACCAACAACTTGTGTTTATTTTCAAAGTAGCGGTAAATGCCCGCTTCTGTTGTACCTATATCCTCTGCCAGCTTTTTAAATGTAAAAGCTTCAAACCCTTGCTTGTAAATTAATTGAATGCTATGTTGAATAATATTTCTCCCTAACTCTGACTGCTCAGGGTTGCGTATAAATAACGCTTCATTCATTTTTATTTGTAGCTGCAATTTCATTTCTTCTTTTTAATTGTCACACAATAATGAAATTTAGTTCCTCCATTAAGATGCAAACTTACCTTAAATATATTTCACAATTATTTATAATAGTATTACTATCATTAAAAATAATACCCCTACCTTCACCGGCCAAGTTTAAACAATATGATCAAACTAAACTTATTCAAAAACTTAAAGAACGATTTACCTGCAAGTATTGTAGTGTTCTTCGTAGCAGTACCATTGTGCCTGGGTATTGCATTGGCATCGGGAGCTCCGTTGTTTGCAGGAATTATTGCAGGCATTGTTGGGGGCATTGTAGTAGGTGTAGCAAGTGATTCTCCGCTAGGAGTTAGTGGACCGGCAGCTGGTTTAGCCGTAATCGTTTTAACCTCCATTGCATCGCTGGGCGGTTCCTGGGAAGCCTTTTTAATGGCTTTGGTTTTAGCCGGTATTATTCAACTTCTTTTAGGTTTCGCAAAAGCCGGTTTCATTGCCTACTTCTTTCCGTCGTCTGTCATTAAGGGAATGCTTACAGGCATCGGGCTGCTGATAATTTTAAAACAAATTCCCCACGCATTGGGTTGGGATAAAGACGCCGTCGGCGATGATGCATTTTTACAGGCAGACGGACAAACTACTTTTTCTGAAATTTCAAGAGCATTAGATTTTGTAACACCGGGAGCATCGTTGATTGCTGCAATTTCACTGGGGATACTAATACTTTGGGATACCGTGTTAACGAAAAAGCACAAGGTTTTCGCAATAATAAACGGTCCTCTGGTCGTGGTTGCGCTGGGCATCACCATGAATTATTTTTATCAAAACGGAATACTGGACTTTACCCTGGCTGTCGACCAGGTCGTGAGAATACCGGTTCCTGAAAATTTATCGGGTTTTTTTAGCCAGTTTACGTTCCCCGATTTTTCGGCAATTACAAATATTGAAGTTTGGAAGATTGCAATTGTATTAGCGATTGTAGCAAGTTTAGAAACACTTCTTTGCGTGGAAGCTACCGACAAAATGGACCCCGACAAAAGAATTACCCCAACCAACAGAGAACTAAAAGCACAGGGTTTAGGCAATATAATTTCAGGGTTGATTGGTGGTTTGCCGGTTACACAGGTAATAGTAAGAAGTTCGGCAAATATTTCTTTTGGGGGCAAAACAAAATTATCAGCAATTCTTCACGGAGTTTTCTTATTGCTAAGCGCTTTAACAATTGCAGGCGTTTTGAATATGATTCCATTAGCAAGCCTGGCAGCAATTCTTTTAATGGTAGGTTATAAGTTAGCCAAACCATCCCTGTTCAAACAAATGTATAAGTTGGGCTGGGAACAGTTTGTACCTTTCGCAGCAACAGTCGTAGCAATTTTAGCAACCGACTTATTAAAGGGCATTACTGTCGGAATAATCTTCGGCATCTTTTATACACTTCGCCATAGTTATCGCAATTCATATTATATGAAAGATGTAATAACCGCTGCAGAGGGGCAGCAGATTCATCATCTTGTTTTAGCCGAGGAAGTTTCATTTTTTAATAAAGCCAGTATTGTAAAAGCGTTAGACGCTATCCCTGGAAGTTCAAAAGTTATTATTGATTGCACTAACTCAAAGTCCATTGCTTTTGATGTGCTTGAATTGATAAAAGATTTTGAAATAAATGCAAAAACAAAAAACATTACGGTTGAAAAAATAAACTTTAAAGAAGCGGTTTAAACTTTTTTTGGTTACTCGTCATTTGATTTCCAAAGCATCGACAGTGGTCACGCTACGTTCAACAATAGAAAAAATGGCATCGTCAGTCTCATAATAAATAATTCTTCTTAACAAATTGCCTTTCAACAGGCCGAATTCTTTTCAAACACTCAAACAAATACTAAATGAAAACATTAACCAAAGAAATGCAAAATGCGATTACCCCTGCAATGGCGCTTGAAATATTAAAGCAGGGAAATCACAGGTTTGTAAATAACCTGAAAGCTAACCGCAACCTGTTACAACAGGCAAATGAAACATCAGACGGGCAACATCCCTTTGCTGTAATACTTAGCTGTATAGACAGCCGCACTTCTGCTGAGTTAATTTTTGACCAGGGACTGGGCGATGTATTCAGTATACGGATCGCGGGAAATATTATAAATGAAGACATACTTGGCAGCATGGAATTTGGCTGCAAAGTGGCTGGTGCAAAAATCATCGTGGTATTAGGACATACAAAGTGCGGAGCAGTGAAAGGCGCATGTGACCACGTTGAAATGGGCAACCTTACTGCTTTGCTTTCTAAAATACAGCCTGCAGTGTATGACGAAAAAACAGAAACTCAAAATAGAAATTCAGGCAACAATGAATTTGTAGAAAAAGTAGCTACCATCAATGTAAAACGAACGGTACACGCCATTATGGAACGCAGCCCCATTTTGAAGGAAATGATCGAAAGCGGAACTATTGAAATCATTGGTGGCTCACATGATATAACAACAGGTGAAGTAAGTTTTTATGACGATACTTTACTTATTAATAATTAATTGAACTGCCGCAGACAGATGAATAAGCAGTCTGTGGCTTTTTGAGTTTCTTCTACATGCTGAAAATTAAATTCAACTGATTATTGTAAAACTTTTGATCGCCGATGAAATGCAAAGAGCTGCAGCGGCAAATAGCCTTTCAAAAAAATAAGTTTACCTTAAATGTTTTTGGTAATGTCTTAGATTCCTATCATTTAAGTTCCCCAAATACCACAATACATACTCAGGTTTATGTTATTCAGTTCGTATGAAAGAGCACGTTGTTTAGCGAAATCGAAGCAAGCTTGAAAATGCGATTTCCGAACACTGATTTTTCCATTAGTGCTACCCCTATTGTGCATATAGGAATCAATCTGCATAATAAGATTAAAAAGGGACTTATAGGAATGAGTTTACACGAAGACCTAACAGAAAATTAGAAATTCCGGTACTATCAAATTTTTAATTTTACTTCTAACACTTATGAAAGCACTGTCAATTCTTCTTTTTGCAGGCAGAAAGATCTCGCCATTTCATCTGCCTATTTGTATCATTCTGTTACTGCTTTTTAAATTATCTATTTCATGTCAAAAGCTTCAACTCCACTTACCCGAATACTGAACCTGGTAAAACTGGAGCGAAAAGAGATAACTGCTGTTTACATCTATGCCGTACTAAATGGATTGATACAACTTTCATTACCGCTCGGTGTACAAGCTATCATAGGTTTTGTACTTGGTGCAACCATGAGAGCCTCGCTAATTGTACTTATTACTCTGATAGTGCTTGGCGTGCTTGCAGTAGGCATTATGCAGATAAACCAAATAAAGGTTATTGAAAAAATTCAGCAAAAATTATTTGTACGTTATGCTTTTGCCTTTGCCGAGCACATACCAAAACTCGACCTAAAAAAAACAGATAATATTTATTTACCAGAACTGGTCAATCGCTTTTTTGATATTCCGGTATTGCAAAAAAGCTTATCTAAGATTTTGCTTGATGTACCAACCGCAAGTATTCAAATATTATTCGGTTTGATATTGCTATCCTTCTATCATTCGGCATTTATCCTTTTCGGTACTATCCTTCTTATTTTACTTTGGTTAATCCTGCATTATACAGGCAGCAACGGCTTGCAATCGAGTCTTGATGAAAGCAGTTATAAATACAAAGTTGCGGGATGGCTGGAAGAAACAGCAAGAGTTATCAAATCAATGAAACTTGCAAAAAGTAATGACCTGCATTTGCGAAAAACAGATGAAAGTGTTATTGGTTATCTCAATGCCCGCAACAACCATTTTAAAATATTGCTATTCCAGTATAATTTACTGGTACTCTTTAAAACTATTATTACAGCAGCCATGCTGATTGTGGGTACACTGCTATTGGTGAATCAGCAACTAAATATCGGCCAATTTATTGCTTCTGAGATCGTGATCCTACTGGTGATCAATTCGGTGGAAAAGTTGATCATAAATCTTGAGAGTGTGTATGATACACTAACGTCGGTTGAAAAAATTGGAAGCCTTACTGATAAACCAGTTGAAAAAAACGGTTCCTTCCAGCTTTTAAAATCTGATAAAGGACTTAAACTGGAAATGAAAGAAGTAAGCTTCAGTTATAATGATGAAACAGATGTATTACACGATATCTCACTGCAAATACAAAGTGGTGAAAAAGTTTGTATAACAGGAAATGACAGTTCAGGCAAATCTACTTTGTTGCGGTTAATGGCTGGCGCCTATACTGATTTTAAAGGTGCGATCCTCATGGATGATGTGCCCATTGGCAATTATGACCTCGCTTCTATTCGTTCACAAACAGGTGTGCTGCTAAACCAGCAGGATATTTTTCATGGCACACTTTGGGAAAACATTTCGCTGGGCAATGAAGACATCAGCATGGAAAGCGTGATTAATTATGCAGGTAAAGTCGGTCTTAATGATTTTACTGGTACATTAAAAAATGGTTACGACACCATGCTTGACCCCGCCGGAAAACGCCTGCCCGGTAGCGTTATCCACAAACTTTTATTGGTGCGAGCACTCGCCGGTAAGCCCCGTTTATTGCTGCTTGAGGAACCCTGGATGAATTCTGAAAACGGCTACCGCCGACAAATCATACAACTCCTTTCCGAAATAAAAAATACAACTGTGATAGTAGTAAGTAGTGATGAAGAGTTCGCAACACAATGCGATAAGGTTATAACAATGATAGATGGCCAAATTGCTATATCAGATACTTCCAAAAAATAACAATGAACAACGATAAAATAAAGTCGTACTCCCATATTTATATGCATGATAAAAACAGCCGCGTAAAACTGTGGTTTTTTATATGTGTGATGGTGTTTGTTGTCTTCCTGTTTCTGCCATGGACACAAAACATCCGGGCAAAAGGAACAGTAACAACCTTATTACAGGACCAGCGTCCACAACAGGTAAACACCGTCATTGGCGGACGGGTAATGAAATGGCACATCAAAGAAGGAGACTATGTAAAAGCAGGTGATACTCTCATTCAGTTAACAGAAGTAAAAATAGAATACCTCGATCCGCAACTATTACAAAGAACAAAAGAACAACTTGCCGGTAAACAATTATCTGTTGAATATTATAAAAGCAAAGTCGGTGTAGCAGACCAACAGATTGGCGCTATTAATTCGGGGCTTCAGCTAAAACTAAACCAGTTAAACAACAAACTAGGCCAGTTGCAATTGAAAGTACAGGCCGATAGTGCAGAAGCTGCAGCTGCAAATAACGATTTCAATATTGGCACAAAACAATACAACCGGCAGAAGGCTATGTATGACAGCGGTCTTGTTTCACTAACACAATTAGAGACAAGGAACCAGCAGTTTCAAAATGCAATAGCAAAAAAAATAAGCGCTGAAAATAAATTGGCTAACAGCAAGCAGGACTTAACCATTACCAAAATTGAAATGAGTGCAATTCAACAGGAGAACCTGGAGAAAGTAGCCAAAGCACAGGGCGACCAATATCAATCACTCACACAAATAGCAAGTGGACAAGCTGATGTGGCTAAACTTGAAAACCAATATGCAAGCTATAACATACGCAATGGCATGTACTATATAATGGCTTCGCAAAGCGGACAAATTATAAAAGCACAAAAAGCCGGCATAGGTGAATTTGTAAAAGATGGCGATATGATTGCTGAAATAGTACCAGATAAAATTCAGTACGCTGTCGAAATGTTTGTGCAACCGCTTGACCTGCCCTTGATTGCTACGGGGCAAAAAGTTCGGTTTCTTTTTGATGGATTTCCTGCTATCGTTTTTAGTGGCTGGCCCAAGGCATCGTCCGGAACTTTTGGCGGAGAGATTGTGGCGGTGGAAAGCAATGTGAGTGCCAATGGAAAATTCAGGGTTTTGGTGAAAGAAAATGTTACGGATAAACCCTGGCCCAAAGAATTAAAAATGGGTACCGGTGCACAAGGCATTACCCTATTAAAAGATGTGCCGGTTTGGTATGAATTGTGGCGGAACATCAATGGCTTTCCGCCTGATTATTATAAAAAAGATGAAGCAAAGCAAAAAGCGAAAAAATGAATTTTTTAAAATATATCATCTTCTTTGCTGCATCACTGACAGGGATGTCTGCAACAGCTCAGGATTCGGTAAAAACAATATCAGCGCAGCAGGTGATGGAAATTGTAAAACAATTTCATCCGGTGGCAAAACAAGCTGATATTTTTATTGAAAAAGCAAGGGCAGAGGTGACCATTTCCAGAGGCATGTTTGATCCCTATCTCCAAAATGCATCAGCGCAAAAAACCTTTGGTGGCACTGATTATTATTATTACAACCGTCCGGAGATTTCTATTCCAACGTGGTTCGGTGTAGAGGTATCAGCAGGGTTAGAATACTTATCCGGCAACCGGACAGACCCGGTGGAAACGAAGGGAGAAACGAGTTACATCGGCATAAGTGTACCGCTGGCAAAAAATCTATTAATGGATAAAAGAAGGGCTGCTTTGCAAACAGCAAAAATTTTTCGCACCGCTTCAACTGTTGAAAAAAGGAATATCCTTAATAACCTGCTGCTTGATGCAATGAATACCTATTGGAGTTGGGTACAGCAATACCAGGTATATAAAATATTAACCGACGCTGTAACCGTGAATCAAAAAAGGGTTGAATTGGTGAAGACGGCTTTCCGCCTGGGCGACAGACCTGCAATTGATACCACAGAAGCCCTGACTCAACTTCAGAATTTCGAATTACTGAAAAGCCAGGCATGGCTCTACTTTCAAAATACAACGCTGGAGCTTTCTGTTTTTTTATGGACGGCTACTGCACAACCTTATAATTTACCTGTCGGTATTATTCCAGCCGATAACCTGCAATTATCAACGATCGCTGAAGCCACTGTTCCTAACTTGAACAACTTGTTAGAAGCAGCAAGAAAAAATCATCCCGAACTAGTTATTTATGATTATAAACTGGATGTGCTAAGTGTGCAGAAGCAATTAAAATTCCAGGAGCTGTTGCCGTCCGTCAATTTGCGTTACAACCAGTTAGGCAAAGGATATAATGTACTAAAAACAGCCACCGTACCATTATTCGAAAATGGTTTTCAATACGGTTTATCGTTTGGCATTCCCTTGCGCCTGTCGCAGGGAAGAGGTGAATACCGTATAGCTAAATTAAAAATTACAGAAACGCAGTTGCAGCAAAGCCAGAAACAATTAGAGGTAGAAACAAAAGTAAAAAGCTACTTCAACGAGTTAATAACGTTGAAAAGCCAGGTTGCCCTTCAGGAAAAAGCCTATAAAAACTACCAGGCTTTACAGCGGGGAGAAGAAATAAGATTTCAGGCTGGTGAAAGTTCTTTGTTTCTTATCAACACCAGGGAAAATAAAACGTTGGAAGCCTTGCAAAAATTACAGGAACTGAACGCCAAATATTTCAAAACAGAAAATGCGCTACAATGGGCAGCAGGCTTACTAGGTCCCTAATTACTGTTATCAATATAATCGAAGCCTGGTTTTCAACTTGTGAAGATCATAAAACTAATTTATCACGAAAATGAACTGGAAATGATACGCTTATTTTTTAACGCTTTTTATACGGAGGATAAAAAGCACTTTCAAATTCAATAATTTTTTTAACAACCTACCCTTCAACTGGCAAAATAAATTTTCAAAACTCAAAACAAACATTACATGAAGACATTAACCAAAGAGATGCAAGATGCCCTTACCTCACCAATGGCTTTAAACTTACTAAAAGAGTCAACTCACAACTTTTTCCATTGTACGAGTGTTTTTTCTTAAAATGATATCCTCAAACTGTTTGAAATAAGAGTTTTGCTAACTCAATGCCTGAATAGTTTTGATGATGGCATGAAGTCGATATTTTCTGTAATTCGGGTAGCATTTTTTCGAAACGCATCCCTATACATTTCAATCCTATCTATTGCAATTTGTAGATCAAAGTTGTTCAAATTGATATTTAGCAAATCAATAAACCACGGAAGCTTTATTTCGCTATTAATATAGGCCACAGTTATTTCTCTCGAGATGGGTAAAGTGCTTGATTTTGATGCATCGAATACATCTTTATTACTTGCCTTTAAAAGTTTTTCATATTCTTCTTCCAATAGCTTTTCAAACAATTCCATAGAAAAAACGTCTCCTGCTTTAATACCGATATGCGCGTCGTCTTCGGTTAGTTTAGCACCTTTGTGTACCCACTCCCATAAAATACTCAACCTGATCTCACCGGTTGCCATATCTTCCATTAAGTACAAAATATCATCGTTTCCAAAAAAATCTGCCGCTTTAAGCGCAGCAGCCTGCATTCCCTGCATAAATGCGTTTCCATATTGGATGGCAACACTTAACAGGTTACGGGCACCACGAATAGTGGTCGGGGCTGGTTCAACCAGTATCAAGCCATCAGCATCCTGCTGAGAATAAGTAAGTCGTGGAAATGCTCTTCCCAATTGGTTTGGCTGGCCCACTTTTTCCCATACCGGTCGTACAATGTTTACCATTTTCCAATGGGCGACCCACTTTCCACTCGCCCCTTCGCGTTGTTCACGCTCGGCTCCTGCTACTGCCTTTTTCATACTTGCGGCTACGCCTTCCTCAGAGCCTACCGGGATGTTTGGTTCCATGCCTCCTTGCCATAAAGCAAAGTTGCCATTTATATCAGGGGTATTTACAGCACATCTTACCCGGTTTTCGTAATTGCGCATGTAACCGTACGTCATTGTGATTGCTTCAATATCCGGATTGATAAACGTTTTATCCCAGGCCATTGCATCAGCCACACTATTAATATAATCCCAACGGCCGGTGTTATAACCAACAAAATGTTTTCCAAGAGCAGCACGTATTTCCATTAGCTGGTGTGTTGCCTCAAGCTGTTCTACCAGCAGGTAAACTTTTATGGTTCCAACAGGCAGATTAAGATGATTTTCAAGAGCAGAGATCATATCGTTCCAAAGAGCAGCTTCCCCGGCTGTTTGAATTTTTGGCAAATACAAAACTATTGATGAACCGGCCTTTTGTAGCTCCTGGTAATTGTTGACCACATATAAAGTCATATCAACAATGGAAGCAGCCATTGCGACACGATCAGCATCCAGCATATGACGGTCATCGAGATGAAGGCCACGGGCACGAAAAAGCTTAGTAGTAAAGTCAAGCTGTCGTCTCCAATCAGTAACAATGCTCTCACCAAAAAAACTGATCGCCCACCTGTTAATTTCCGCTGCTACTATCTCCGCAGCCTTCAAAAATATCGGGTCTTTACTGATTGCCAGTTTCAGATTTCGCTGGTTATCGAGTGACATCGTTTGTACCTGTCCAAGTGCGTCTTCGGCATCAAACATCCAGCCATCAGCACCTGAAAGCAACGCATAAGCCACATTGCGAATACTGCTTTCAATTGGGGCATTGGGTTTTGCAGCAGGACCGGTTCCCTGGATCCACTGCCTTTGAAGATCGCCGGGAATAACTGCACCTTCAAATTTACCATCACGGGCATCCTGTACTTTTATATTTGTACGTGGAATATAACTTTCAGGGTCAAGAAAAGTGATCCTCTTTTTTTGCTGCTGCCGTTCTTCCCTCCTTTTTATCCTTGCAGCCATCGCCTCTTTAACTTCTTTATTAAAGTGAGCAAGTGCAGAAAGAGCTTCAAGAGCTTCAGGGGTATAGATATCAGCGTAAGTTTCAAGCAGGTTGCCGTTGATTGTAATGTTGTTTGTCATGTTATTTGATGTATAGTGCTATTGATATTGTAATCATCTAAAGATGAAATGAAGGTTTAAAGAGTAAAGTTCGCGCGTGAACTGTTGGTAATAGCAGTTATAATCAATAGCTGCAGTAAACAGATTTGGAGAACTGTTATTTTCATAATGGAAACAATCGTTTTCGAAATGTATATTCTAATGTAAATTCCTGTATTACCTTGAAATCAATTCGTAATTGCCAATAGATTACCCAACTCACACGAGGTTCTTATCAAGTTATTGGCAGTGCACGCTAATGCATTTGGCAAATTGGACTGTTGATGTCCTATTGGCATTAATTCATCAATATACTTTTGCAATTTTTCGTTTCTTTCTAAAGGTA
>JAOQAJ010000331.1 GCA_025963675.1 Segetibacter sp. | reverse complement strand
GCATCATTCATATACTCTCTGACTAGCAGACCCGATAATCTTCCTTCTCTTTAAAGCATTCATCTGGTCATTTACAATGAGCAGAATATTCAATCAATCTTCACATACAATTTGGAAGGTTGTAATTTCTTTTTTATAAATCTTTTTCAATTGTTATTCGAAAATTTAAATTTAATTGAGCCCATTTTAAAGGCGCTCAAAAGCGAAGGATATACAAATCCTACACCTATCCAGGAAAAATCTATTCCCGTTGTTTTAGAACGTAGAGACCTTTTGGGTTGTGCACAAACAGGTACCGGTAAAACCGCTGCCTTTGCTATTCCTATTCTACAAATATTACATCAGCAAAAAGCTGCACAAAGAGGACCTAAGCAAATAAAAGCGCTCGTTCTTACACCAACCCGTGAACTGGCTATACAAATTGGCGAAAGCTTTATGGCTTATGGGGAATACACAGGACTAAGTCATTTGGTTGTTTTTGGTGGTGTTTCTCAGGTACCGCAAGTAAATGCGTTAAGATATGGTATCGATATTCTGATTGCCACCCCAGGTCGTTTACTTGACCTGATGGATCAAAGACACATCAACCTGCAGAACATTGATATGTTTGTTTTAGATGAAGCAGATCGTATGCTTGATATGGGCTTTATTCATGATGTAAAAAAGGTAATTGCAAAGTTGCCTGCAAAGAGACAAACATTGTTTTTCTCGGCGACTATGCCAAGAGAAATTGCGTCACTTGCAGATACCATTTTAGATAACCCTGTGAAAGTAGAGGTAACTCCTGTTTCTTCTACCGCGGAAAAAGTAGAACAGGCAGTTTACCTTGTAGAAAAAGAACACAAGCCTTCTCTATTGCTGCACATTTTGCAGGACAACAACATTAAAAACGTATTGGTATTTACGAGGACAAAACATGGCGCTGATAAAGTTGCCAAGTTTCTTAATCGTGCTGATATTTATGCCGATGCAATTCATGGCGAAAAATCACAAACATCAAGGCAACGTGCTTTGTCGATGTTTAAAACAGGTGAATTGCGAGTGCTGGTTGCAACAGATATTGCCTCAAGAGGAATTGACATAGATGCACTTACCCACGTGATTAATTTCGACCTGCCGAACGTAGCTGAAAACTATGTTCACCGTATTGGCCGTACAGGTCGTGCTGGTGCAAGTGGAATTGCATTATCATTTGTAGATGCTGAAGAAAGGGCTTATCTAAAAGACATTAATAAGCTGATAGCGAAGAATATTCCTATCATAGAAGAGCAGCCTTTTCACAGTAGTAAAGGCAAGATGATCACTGCACATCCCAATAACATCAACAGGTCGACGGCTACACCAAGGCATAACAGCGTTCAAAGAAGAGAACGAACCCCCTGGAGTAGAAATTCAATTGCTAAAACAAAAGCAGCATTATAAAGAAAAAGCCCTTCGACAATTCGAGGGGCTTTTTTAGTTTAGGAGTGATTCTGTAAAATATTCTTTGTAGTGAGCTTTTGAAAAATAATGGAACATTGTTGTGTCACTCACTTGTACCGCAAACTACTGAGCATCTTTTATTGCCACTATTTAATACATCTAATTAGTACTCCGATTCACCTTTTCTCTTCTGCTACCTGGAAACTAACATACTGAAGCGCCTGGTAAATAACCGCCTTATTATACTGTATCGCTGGTTCCCAGTTTGGGCCCTTGCTTATAACCCTGATTGCTTCCACCCCACATTGAACACATTTTTCGGGAACTGAAATGGCGTGCACGTTTTCAATGACACCCTCTTTATTTACAAGAAACTGAACCTTTACGGTATAGACACCAACAGGGGCGTTTGCATCAGCAGCTACACTGCTGTTTAAGTTCTGTTCAAGATAGGTTCGCCATCCAACAAGACCGCCAGGAAATTTTGCTTCTCTCTCAAAAATAAAATCCGCAATTTCGTTCCCACTTTCATCCCATCCTGCTGCATTTGTCTGAACGTTGTTTTTATAAAAAGCTGTAGCTCTTTTCTTACCGTCCGCGTAATACACAGTTATGTTGTCGGTATTACCTTTTTCATACAGGGTCGTCCTGGTCAGTGTTCCATTCTCATTATACCACTTGAATAACCCATGCGAGGTTTTGAAATCTTTTTTGAGATATGATCCTTCCATTTGCAACTTCCTGCCTTCAACCCAATAATCTCTCCTATTCCATAAGTTATCGTTCTTATATACAGCCGCGTAAAAAAAAGCGGTGTCTTTGTTGCAGCTTTTCCAACTTTTATTAAAATATAAATAAGAGGTATCAGTTTGCGCTGATACACGGAAGTGTGCAATAATTATTACAACAACAAGTAATAGAACTTTTTTCATAAATAATTAATAAAAGTCAAAATAAGTATAAGTGGATTTTTCTTTTACATAAACGAAAAGATTGAACAATCTATTATCAGTCTTAGAGCCGGGATTTAGAGATTAATACGGTTTAAAGGAAATAATGGATTTTTCGAAAAACGAGAAAAGGCTGGATAATCAGCATCAACCGCTGGATAAAAAGTACAAAAAAGAGATTAGGCCGAAGTGAGTGACACAACGATGTTGAAAAAAGATTCAAGATTTGACTAACAAAAAAATAAGTATAATTAATTCATTACCTGGTACACGACTTCCTGCTTCGCTTTGTTTTTTAAACTCACCTCTCCTATTTTCTCGCAGTTGAATGACTCTTTTATTTTTTCGTATGAGCGTTGATTAATTACAATTTGTCCCGCTTGCGCTATAGATTGAAGGCGCTGAGCGGTATTTACAACATCCCCAATTACCGTATAATCGAGGCGTCTAAGATTAGCGGAGCCTATATTACCCGAAATGACCTCACCGGAATTGACGCCTATTGAGACTTTTGGAATAAACGTCTTTCCTGGCTGAGGTTCTAAACTTTCGATTTGTTTTCGTACTGCAAGGCAAGCTTCAATAGCGCGGTCCAAATGATAATTACCTTTAAAAACCGCCATGATAGCATCGCCAATAAACTTATCGATGTATCCTTTTTGGCCAATAATTTCTTTTACCATCACATCGAAGTAGTTATTGAGAAGGGTAACAACTTCATTAGGCGGCTCCTTTTCTGTCATAGAAGTGAAACTGCAGATATCGATAAATGCAATAGTTGCTTCAACCGTTTCATTCTGCAATAAACTTTTTTCATATTCCGTTCCACTCATAAATTTTAGAACATTCTCATCTACATACATTCGAAGTATGTTGTTTTCTTTAATTGCATTGAGTGTTTCACGTACATGGGCTACATGAAGAATAGTTTTTTCGATGGTGAGTTCAAGATCCTGGAAATTTACCGGCTTACATACAAAATCAAAAGCCCCGCGATTCATTGCTGTCCGAATATTTTCCATATCACCATAGGCCGATACCATCACCGTTTTTATCAGCGGGCTTACCTCGTTTAGTCTGCTTAGTAAAGTCAACCCGTCAAGAACGGGCATATTTATATCGCTAAGCACCACCTCGACGTCAGGGTTCTCTTGTAACTTAATTAAAGCCTCACTACCATTTAAAGCAAAAATGAATTCATACTTGCTCTCCCTGATTTGTCGGCGAAATTTTTGTTTGATAAGCATTTCCAAATCCACTTCATCATCCGCCACTAAAATTTTAGCCATTCACTTGTATTTTAAGTTTTTCTTTTAAAAGATGAAAATCGATTGGCTTGGTTAAAAAATCATCTGCTCCTAATCGCATTGCCCTATTATAATTTTCGCTATCTCCATACGCTGTTATCATCATTACCACTGGTGGTGGCGTTGCATATTTCTGTTTAATGTGCTGCAAAAGGTCTAGACCGCTCATGCCCGGCATATTGATATCTGAAAGAATGAGGACGGCCTCGTGGTGATGCTGTTCAAGGTATCGCAATGCCTCTTCACCCGAATTGGCAAAAGCAAAGTCTGCCAGTTGTTCTCTTATCTCCTTTCGGAAACGTTGCTGAAATAAAGTCTGCATGTCCCTCTCATCGTCTACAACTAAAATTTTCATGTATCAATATACGTTTTATTTTATATCTTATCAACTGGTCTTACCGGGTAGTTTTATAATAAATTCTGCAAACTCACCTTCCTTAGTTTCAACCTTCAATTCGCCGCCATGTGCTTTTATGATTTCATAACTTAGCGACAGACCAAGGCCGGTTCCTTGTCCTGATGGCTTTGTTGTAAAGAAGGGTTGATAGATTTTATCAAGTACTTTTGGTGGAATTCCCAAACCGTTATCTCTAACACTGATAACCACTTCTCTCGTACCTGTTAGTGATGTTGTAGCTTTTGTAGTAACTGAAACAACAGGCAGATAACCTTCGGGGTGTTGTTTCTTCTTCTCAGCAACAGCATAAAAGGCATTATTAAAAAGGTTTAACAATACCCGGCCGACATCCTGAGGTACAACTTCTATCTCGCCAATGTTCCCATCAAATTCTGTGGTAAAGTTTGCATTAAAATCTTTGTCCTTTGCCCGAAGCCCATGGTAGCTTAGCCGCAGGTATTCATCTGCCAGTTCGTTTATATCGGTTAACTCTTTATTTCCCGAGTTTGCCCGCGAATGCTGCAGCATCCCTTTTACAATTGCATCAGCACGCTTACCGTGGTGATGAATCTTTATTTCATTTTCCTTAAGATCCATTGCAATAGCCCTGGCTTCACTTAAGTTTCCATTTCCTATCTCTACCTCGAGCTCTTCAAGCAACTCTTTATTTACTTCAGCGAAGTTATTTACAAAGTTTAGTGGGTTTTGAATCTCATGCGCTATTCCCGCGGTAAGCTCTCCCAATGAAGCCATTTTTTCTTTTTGTATCAACTGACCCTGGGTTTCATGAAGATCAGCCAGTGCATGCTCCAGTTCTTCCTTCTGTTCTAACAACTTCGATGTTCTTTCTGAGACAATTGCTTCAAGTTCAGCTTTACGCGCAGCCATCACCCGGTTTTCCTCTTCTTCTAATCGTCTCTTTTGCCTTTCCTTTTCAAGTGCCTTTTTTTGCTTATTAAATATGATCAACATCGCTACCATCCAAACAATCGTGCAAGGAAGAATGATGGCCATTGAAACCCGCAATGTATTGAAGAAGCTGTTGTGAAACAAACCAACAAAATCCTTAATAAAAGAAGCAAGCGCAAATGGCAAAATGGCAATAACTATATTTTTATAAGAACGAAATTCCCACCGCAAATACGTCACCCCGACTACAGCAAGAAGAATGAGATGCCCCAGCCATTTTAAAATTGTTGGTTGTGATAAAGCAAGATCAATTATGATTAGTACTGGAATAACATATAATGACTGTTTGAATATTTTATCCCATTTTTTTAATTCATCAGAATCGGAAAGAGACTTACGTAAATATCTTATTAGGAAAAATAATAGAATCAGATTGCCTGACATAATGGGTTGAAAATAATGTAAAGAAGATTTATAAGCAAGATTATTGATTATTTTTTTACTCGAAAGAATTGACTCACATATACTTCGATCTTTTTACCAGCAAATGTGATTTAGCCATGCAACCAAACATCAATGCAAAACAGAACAATGAATCCTGGGAATAAATTTACAATTTTTGGCTTGTTAACGTTACAACAGGTTCTAATGGATATTTTCCAACTCCAGCAATTTTCTGTTTTGAAATACAGCGGTAAGAGAAAATGTTTACATTTATAGCACTTCAATTTCTTATAACCATTGCTTACATTATGAATAAAGATAACAGCCGTCGTCATTTTATCAGGAATACCGCACTTTCTGCTGCGGGCTTTTACATTGTTCCCCGGCATGTCTTGGGACGCGGGTACATCGCACCTAGTGATAAACTAAACATTGCCGGAATCGGTGCAGGTGGAAAGGCAGAAGTAAACCTGCCCTTTGCGTGGAACAACGGCGCCGAAAATATTGCCGCCCTTTGCGATGTAGATGACCGCATGGCTGTGCAGGCGAGGGCTAAATGGCCTAATGCGCCTTACTACAGAGACTACCGCACTCTTCTTGATAAGGAGCATAAAAATATCGACGCGGTCATCATAACTACACCCGACCACATGCATGCACCGATCGCGCTTGCTGCAATGCAATTAGGGAAGCATGTGTATTGCGAAAAGCCACTAACTCATGATATTTATGAAGCAAGAATTTTGACAAAGGCTGCTGCAAAGTATAAAGTGGTTACACAAATGGGCAACCAGGGAAGTAGCGGAGATGATACACGTAAAGTTGAAACATGGATACAACAGGGACTAATTGGCGATGTACACACAGTACATGTATGGACGAATCGACCTACCTGGCCTCAGGGCATCCCTACGCCTACAGGTAAGTTTGATATTCCTAAAGAGTTGGATTGGGACCTCTGGCTGGGCACTGCTCCTAATCGCGATTTTAACCCTATTTATCTGCCTGCTATCTGGCGTGGATGGAGTGACTTTGGCACTGGTTCTTTAGGCGATATGGGTTGTCATTTTATAGATGTGCCATATCGTGCATTAAACCTTGGTTATCCTGTTGCTGTTTCCTGTAGCGTCGGTTCTGTGTTCAGTGGATTCTTTAAAGAAGAGGTGTATACAGATAGTTATCCGCCTTCATCAGTTACTTACATTAAATTTCCTGCACGCAAAGAAATGGGGCCCGTTGAACTGGTTTGGTATGATGGTGGAATTAAACCAAGAAGGCCGGATGAATTATTGCCCGACGAGCAAATGGGAGAATGGGATGGCGGAATTATTTTCGAAGGAACCAAAGGTAAATTAATGGCAGGTTTGTTTGGCCGAAATCCTACTTTATTGCCTAGCAAACGAATGAAGGAAACTACATTACCTGCATCAAAATATCCATTTGTAGAACGAGGCACGGATGGTCACCAAACACAATGGGTAAATGCCTGCAAGAAAGGCTACGGCGCTTATACCAGTTCGTCATTTGATAAAAGCGGCCCTCTGACTGAAACAGTTCTGATGGGAAATCTTGCAGTCAAGAGCTACAATTACCAGGAAAAAAACGCTAAAGGTGAGATTAGCTATCCTGGCCGAAAGTTGTTGCTATGGGATGGAGAGAAACAACGGATTACCAATTTTGAACCTGCGAATCAATTTGTGAAAAGACAATACAGGGGAAATTATAAGCTCAATTTATAAGGAACGACCGTTCTCCTAAACAGCGGGAAAAAGTGTAGTTGGTTTATGAAGCCGGCTACACTTTTCTATTTGGCTTTTCTTGCGTCGCACACTTCAACATCAAAAATTCCATCATCCAATTGTGTACCAAGCAAAATTCAAAACCCTTTTTTCAAATTCCCGATAAAGGCAACTGAATGGTAAATTCTGCGCCTTCACCTTCTATCGTCTTCACCTTCAACTCTCCACTATGCACTTTTATGATATCATAACTCATTGATAAACCTAACCCTGTTCCCTGCCCTGTGGGTTTTGTTGTAAAGAAGGGTTGATAAATCTTATCTAATGCTTTTTGAGGGATGCCGGTGCCATTGTCTTTTACAGAAATCTCGATCTTACCATTCGTGCGTTTTGTTGTTACTGACACTAATGGCTGGAATATTCCATTTAGTTGCGCTTTTTTTTCGCTCACAGAGTAGAAGGCGTTGTTGTATAAGTTAAGCAATACTCTACCTATGTCTTGTGGAGTAACTTCGATCTTATCGATTGTTTCATCAAAGTCGGTCGTAAAATTTGCATCAAATGCAATGTCTTTAGCTCTTAAGCCATGATAGCTTAATCGTAAGTATTCCTCAGCCAAAGCATTAATATCTGTTGGTTCTTTTTTACCTGTGTTAGCTCTCGAGTGTTGCAGCATTCCCTTTACAATTGCATCAGCTCTTTTGCCGTGGTCATTTATTTTTTGTTGATTTTCTTTGATGTTGTCTGCTATTGCCAATGCTTCTTTTTTATTATCAGCCTGAAGTTCGGATTTCAACTCTTCTATTAATTCTGTATTTATTTCAGCAAAATTATTTACGAAGTTTAATGGATTTTGAATCTCGTGTGCGATGCCTGCAGTAAGTTCTCCAAGAGAAGCCATTTTTTCTGATTGTATCAGTTGCGATTGTGTTGCCTGCAATACCTCTAATGCTTTTTCTGCTTTTCTACCTTCTTGCTCGGTTTGCTGCTTTTGCTTTCGAAGTAGGTCAAAAGCTCTTTGCTTATACCTGTTATTACGCCAAAGTATGAGAGCTATTATCACGAAAACTATAACTGTTGCAATTAGTACATATGTTTTTACTTTATTTTGATATTGCTGTTGTTGCGCTAATAGCTCCTGCTGCCGCAATTGTTCGTTAAAGGAGAGGTTCTGCATCTGTTTTACTTTTTCCTGCCCATATACACTATCCTTTGCAGCAAGCATAAGCTCCTGGTATTTGAAAGCGCTATCAGTAAAATTCATCTCTTTGTATACATCTTTAAGTATCGAGCTTGCTTCAATTACTTCGTTCTCAAACGATTGCCCCTGAGCTATTACCAACGCTTTCCGGGCATAGTAAACAGCAGAATCAAATAAGCGAATGTTCTTAAAAATTTCAGCAATTCCCTTATTACCGTTTATTAGGTCAAGTGATGGTACCCGAAGGTTTAGACCTGTTCTGTAAAAATCAATTGCTTTAGCATAGTCGTTTCTTTTAGCATAGATTTTTGCCATATAATAATATGGGACAGACCATTGAGGATCGAGTTGATCTAATTCATATGCTCTTTTGATGTACTTGAATGCGGAATCTAATTGGGTCAGATGAAAATAAGTTTCTCCGATAAATCCTGTAAAGTTCTTTTCAGACTGATGAAAAGCTTTTGGAAAATTTTTAGTCTTTATAAAATAAGTCAATGCATTTTTGTAATCATGCGAATAGAAGTAAACAGTGCCAATGCCAGCGTACGCCCAGGCAATAGTTCTCTCATCGCCGGTTTTTTCCGCCAGTTTCAATGATTTGAGTTTCGTTTCCAAAGACAAAGAAAAGTTTCCCTTTCCGGACAAAGCTTCGCCCATGCAACCGTACATGCCTAATTGTGCTTTTTCAAAATTTAATTTTTCGGCCAGAGGTATTCCCTGCATTGCATACAATATAGAACTATCGGGGATTCTCCACTGATAGTAGGAACATAGCCGTAAAAGAATTTTAGCCTTGTTCGTATCCTCTTTTGCAATAGCAAGTTCCTTTTTTAAGCTATCAACATTTAGTTGCGATGACGCACATGTAAACATCAATACAAATACCAGTAAGCTCGAAACAACTTTCATGTAAGCATTTTTAATATGGTTACTAACTCGTGAGTTACATTCACCGGTTCAACTATAGTGTTATAGTAACTCAGGATACTCATCTTCCTTCGTCACCGCCTTCAACTTACCTCCATTTGCCTTTATTATCTCAACCCATTTTGTGATAAATGGGATTGAAAATACTTTCTAAAAATCCTACGTTCCAGGTATTTAGACCACAGGCAACTGAATAGTAAATTCTGCACCTTCACCTTCTTTCGTTTCCACCCTTAACTCCCCGCCATGCACTTTTATAATATCATAACTTAATGATAAACCTAACCCCGTTCCCTGCCCTGTTGGTTTAGTAGTAAAGAATGGTTGATAAATTTTATCTAATGCTTTTTGAGGGATGCCGGTGCCATTGTCTTTTATAGAAATCTCAAGCCGCCCTGCCCCTGAGGGGGTGCTAATGCGTTTTGTAGTTATCCAAACTATTGGCTCATACTTTTCTCCCTTTAGGGCTGGGGCTTTCTTCTTTTCATTTACAGAGTAGAAGGCATTGTTGTATAAGTTCAATAATACCCGCCCTATGTCTGCTGCCACCACCTCTACATTCCCAATGCTTTCATCAAAGTCTGTAGTAAAGTTTGCATTAAAGTCTTTGTCTTTAGCTCGTAATCCATGATAGCTTAACCGTAAATATTCGTCAGCTAAAGCATTAATGTTTGTGGGTTCTTTTATGCCTGTGCTTGCTGTTGAATGTTGCAGCATGCCCTTTACTATGGCATCGGCGCGTTTGCCGTGCTGGTTTATTTTCTGTTCATTTTCTTTTATTTCCTTGCAGATAGAAAAAGCTTCTTCGGTGTTACCAAGTTTCAATTCATCCTGTAACTCATCGACCAATTCTTTATTGACCTCTGAAAAGTTATTGACGAAGTTTAATGGGTTTTGAATTTCGTGTGCTATGCCTGCTGTCAGTTCTCCAAGAGAAGCCATTTTTTCTGATTGGATAAGTTGGGCCTGAGTGCCTTTTAAAGCCACAAGTGTTTTTTCCAAAGTATTACGTTGTATTTCGATTTGCTCATTTTTCGAGTTAAGCATTTGATTAGTACGTTTTTGAAAACGAATATTGCGCCATAACACTATAGCAATTATCAAAAAAACTGCTAATGCAGATATTAAGATAATCCGTTGCAGTTGAACCTGTTTTTCGCGAAGCTGCTGCTCGTGTAGTTGTTGGCTGAACGTTAATAGTTGGAGCTGTTTAAATTTTTCCTGGCCATACATTAACTCTTTTGTGTCCATTGCAACTTGCTGATAGTGATAAGCACTGTCAACAATGTTTTTTGCTTTGTACAGTCTTGCCAATAAACTGCTTGCATTAAAGACGATGGTTTTTTGAGATATTTTTTCACCGCCGGCAAAAGCAAGTAGTGCATATTTAATACTGGAGTCCTGCTTATTTTCTGTATCAAAGAGCTCAGCGATCAGGTATTGCGTTCTGCCCCTGTTTAATATATCATTGTTAAAAAAAGTAATTCTAATGGATTCCTTAAAATATTGTAATGCCTTGTCTAAATAACCTGATCGCAAATAAATGCCTCCAAGACGGGTCCATACCAACGATGCCACTTGTTTTGTAGGAAAAAACCTTAGAAGATCATGAGCTTTTTGTTGAAAGTATA
>JAOQAJ010000272.1 GCA_025963675.1 Segetibacter sp. | reverse complement strand
ACATTTGAGAAATCCCAAATCCTTTAATCCATTAATCAATTAATCCTAATGCCGACGTTTAATTTATATTCTGCCGATGAACGAAATGCGACGCAACGATGATTGATCGGAGTTGCTTCAGCCTGTAGCAAAAAAGTAAATAAGAGCAGATAGCTTCGTCGCTGAGTCTCCTTTTCGCAATGGCGGTATTGCATGCTACCGTTTCCTCCAGTCGCATTGTTGGTACATTTGCAATATTTAACACTATCAGATGAATGAATTCACGGAAAAAATCAAGGAGTTGTTTAACCGGATTCCCCGCCGGCACACTGCAGATAATGTAAAGGAAATGTATAGCATACTGGACGCGTATGAAGATTTACTAAAAAGAATGGAGGCGGATGACCGGTATGAAAAGCAGGTAGTCAGTTTTTTCGAATCACTCGATCCCATCAGGGCGACCATTAAAAAGTCGAATGATAACAAGGCTTCTAAAAAAACAAAAGACGTGCTGTTTGATGAGGCTTCGGGGGCACTAAAAGATACCATAGAAGAGTTGATGCAACTGTAATCACGCGTTCATATGAGCTCTCTGATGTTCCTTACATTCCAAGTTGTTTTTGAACTGGTCAGTGTTCTTTACACTGGTTACATCAAATGCTTTTATAAACTTAATTGTAGTGTGGATAAGAAAGCTAAACGGAAGCGCTTTGAACGCAATGTCGTTTCGTTTGTCAGGATAAATTCCACGACCACTAGTCGGTGTTACTTCCGCTTGTACCATAAAAGGCCTTTGTTCTCACAAAGGGTCTTAAAAACGCCGTAGGTCTAAAAAAAGCTGATGCAACTGTACCTGTGACTTTCTGCGGCCGCCAGTTCAACTCTTTGTGACAACGTTTGAGCAAGCCGGTTTTCTCTTCATCTTCGAATTACATTCCGGCATGAACGCAGCAAATAGCGTATCGCACTTTGAAATGGAGCATTTCATTTGTTCCTGCTGTTATTAGCACTGCAGTTCCTCCATTTACTTTTTGATCTTTAATGGCAAGTCCATCCATGCCAGTCCTATATGTCGCCTCATATGATCTATGCTTGCCCCTTCGGTTGCATCGTATAACAATGCCAGCCGGTTTCCATATTGTATAACCGTCGGCATACCAATGGCACCTTTGCCCCAGGTGCAATTGGTACTGTCGAGTACAGCTGCTTTATCGTCTTTATTCCACCTGTTGATATCCTTAGACCAATACACCCAGATCGCGTCGGTGTATTCCCATTTGTGTTTTTCTATGCCAATATGGTTCGTAAACAAGTACCATGTTTTTGTTTGCTTATCGTAGAAAACGGAAGAATTCTCAATTTGCTCTGTTAATGGAAATAGTGGTTTATCGGGTATGTTCCATGACGCGTTTAAGTCTTTTGTGCGGGCCAGGCCAAGTGTACGCCGAGTTACTCCACTGTCCTGTGTAGCTGCGCTGAAAAACTGCAGGTATTCATTCCCTTGCTTCACAATAAATCCAGGGCTTGATGTAACAGTATAATAACTATTTTCCCGTGCTGGAAAAGGCACGACATCATATTGTTTTTTCCACGGTCCTGTTATCGACGGAGCCGTAGCCTTCATTGTCAGGTAAGGGAAAGCAGGTATTCTATAAGGAGAAGGGGTAGTGTTTGCCGCACCAACGTAAAACATGTGCCACCTGTTGCCCGCTTTTATCACCCACGGCGACGATGCGCTTTTTGCATCACCCCTTCCAGGCTCACCCAATGTAAGTATCGGCCCCTTCTTAGTCCATCGCCTTAGATCCTTACTTTCGGCGAGGCACGCAATCCAACCATTTTTTCCTGCACCGTCATAAAAAAGATAATAGGTGTCTCCCACTTTATTAACGACAGCTTCCCGCGCGCCATACACATCAGAGCTATCGATACCATCGCCATATCTCATCACTATACCCTCGTCGGTGCAAGGAAGACGCAAATGTGCGGCTGGCCTTCCGTCGATATAAGCCCGTGTCTGCGAAAACATCGGGGTGGAGAATAATAGTTGAGATGCCACCAGGCATCCCACGAAAACGGTAATCAAATTGCTCATTTTAGGTGCTGTTTCAATGCTTGGTTGTAAAATAATCACTTGTACTGCAACAAAAAAAATCAGCAGGTTGATTTAGTGTTGTTTTAAGCCCCTTTAGCGGTTTGGGGTTGAGCATGAGTATTTTTTGTTACCGGCTGCAGAGTTCCTATTAGACATCGTTGTGTCACTCACTTGTGCTACGGTGCACACAACTTTTTTTGCGACACGGATAACATTACCAGGGAAACAATTTTAAAATCGGTTTTTATCAGTTTGATCCGTGTCATCCGTGTTCTATTGTTTTGAGAAAAAAGATGAGTACACACGGTAGCACTTGCGCGCTTATAGAAAGTGGTGTTGCACAAAGAATGCAACAGTGTTTGACCTCAGTAGCACTTAATTAATTAGGGCAATTTAGTTTCACCGCGTATTTGCTCCAGCTATCGAAGCAGTCTATTCTTATTGCCGTGCTACCATTCATAGAGAGCCAGCTAAGTTTTATATATGCCAGGTCTTTCTTTGGAACCTTTAATTCGTAATAATAAAAACCCGAAAGATCTTTTGCATCACAGCTTTTCAGCAGTTTTGCTTTAAAGAGTTTTGGCCTAAATATACTATCAATGGTGTACCTGGGTTGTAAGTCTTTACTTGCTGAACTAATGATACTAAAAGATGAATATCCACTACGTGCACCTTTAAGCATAATGTTCCATTTAATGGGCTGACCAGACTGCATAAAGCTTTTCCCCCTGATGGCAAGATCTGCGGTGCCTAACCGGTAGAAGTTGATACTGGTGTCAGGACTCATTTCAATTTTATCAGCTTTCCATACAACGGGAAATTTGCCGGGTTTCTCAACTGCCCAGTCTCCTACATTCTCATAACCAGTGCTATCGTACAGTAACTTCTTAATAAGATCGTATAAGTCTGTTTTTCCAGGTTGTGCGGATGCATATATCGTGCAGCAGCTAAAAAAGAGACAAAGAATTAGCTTTCTCATTCTTCAATAATTGATTCTGTAGAATGTATAAATATTTGACGTAGAGTAAGCGTACTATTCACGCCTACAAAGCCCGTAATCCTGCATAAGCAGGATAGCTTGTTTGCAATTTTATTGATTACCACTTTGAACCTGCTCCTTTCACAAAAACAAACAAACCGTCCTCGTTTATATAACCCTCCCGGAATAGTGGTACATTTTTCTCATCTCTGCCCAACGGAGTTTTTGCATAAGCAAGATGTGATACAGGATCGAAATAGATAAAGCTTTGATTGTACAAATCAAACGCAGGCATCACAACTTTCTTTTGTTCAAGATTGATGAAACCATAAAGTGGATAAGACGTGCTCTTACTGTTAAGTCCTCTGATGCTAAAAAATAGTTTAGGGTTTTTTTCATTTTCCATATAGTTTGCCTCCTGGTTAAACCAGGCATCTTGTGTAATGCCGAATGAAGCAAAAAAATCTTTCTTACTCCTGATCTTAAAAGTAGTATCCATCACCGATTTAAAATTGATTGCGAGACCGTAATTAGTAAAGCGATCAAAAACTCCATATTTATTAATATCCGCTAATGTTTGTTGGAACACGACTTCACCACGCTTGTTAATGAATGCATACTCGAACGCGCTTTTATCTTTAGGCTCTACTTTAGCAAAACCGCTCATGAAGTTTGCGGGTTTAACAGAATACGAGAAAGGAATAGCCAGCTTACCGGAAGAATTAATGTACCCATACTTCATTAGGCCGTAGTTATCTTTTTTGCCAACTAGAGCCATACCGTCGGAGAAGGAATATGCTTCATCGAAAATTGCTGAAGTTATTGCTTCGCCTGTAAGCTTCTTATACGAGAACACAGCCCGGTTTCCATTATCCACTGTTTTTCTAACTATGCCAATGCCTTCATTTATTTCATCCAAAGTACCGGGATGCGTATAGATTTTACCATCGGTCGTTCCATAAGAAGTTGTTCCGTTATTGTTATTGATCTGCAGAAGCCGTTTATTTTCTGTAAGACCAATTGATACTCCTCTCGCTAAAATCTTTCCTTCCGCGTTTAGATAACCCCATTCACGCTGGTCCAGGGTTCTATACCTGATAAGCCCGTTTAATAACATTGAATATTGATTGATAGCTACGTTACTGCCAAGAGAGCCATAAGTGTTAAAAGGAATAATGGTTTCTCCCTTGGCATTTATGAGCGCAAATGAAGAGCCTTTGGCAACAACTGCGGCTCCGTTATCGAAAGGGTACATAACGTCAACATCAAGGGTTTTTGCACCGGGAAGAACATTGCCGGCTGTACCTGCACCGCTTGAGGTGGTAGTTGCTATCTTACTTTTATCAGTTGTTTGTTGCGGAGTAGATGGAATTCCTTCGTTCGTGTTTACACTCCCGGAATTCTTCTTTTTCTTAAACAAATCACCTAACTCTTTAATTGATTTTTGCAGGTCGGCAGTACTTGACTTGGATGACTTGCTTTGTGCCGGGCAATAGATGGTTAGGCTCAAAGCGACACAAACAGTTAATAGCTTTACGAGGGGCATATAAATGAATTAAATTGATTGAAACTGAAAGTGTGAAGTGAGCAAGAATGCGAACTTCTGGTGGGCGATTATCAGTTTTTCAAAAGTTTTGTGGTATAAGTTTTATCGCGGGTAATTATGGTTATTGTATATAAGCCATTAGCCAGGTTTGATATATTTATTACTGGCAGATAATTAGGAGACAACATTTTTTGCATCACTGTTTGTCCTGCAAAGTCTGTAATTATCAAAGTTGCGTTTGATAGAATTGCATTGCTAATTGCATTAATAGTGAAGTAGCTTTTAGCAGGATTAGGTATTATCGTAAGATTTATGTTGCTACCATCAATGCGTACCATTACAACTTTGCTGTAACTTATACTGCCATCTTTGTCTTCCTGTTTAAGACGATAATATATTTTATTACTATTAACCCCTGATAGGTCGTCATCATAATTATAGCTGGTTAAGGTACTCCTGTTACCTTTTGCATTTACCTTACTTACCGCAGTAAAGTTTATTCCGTCTATACTTCTTTCAATTGTGAAATAGTTCGTGTTAATTTCATTCGTTGTTTGCCAATTTAATTGTGCTGTTTTATTAAGAAGGGTAGCACTAAAATTTAGTAACGTAAGTGGAAGAGTTACTTGACCAATTCTATAAGCAGTTATAGACCAGTTAGCATTGGTACTGTCTTTTACACGAACAAATAAGCTATCTGCGCCCTGGATAATTTGATTTGCAGGAATATTGAAAGAAAAAGAGCCATCAGGTAAAGGATTTGCAAAAGTTATGGAAGGATTATTTCTAAAGCCGTTATCTGTTTCAAAAAAATATTCAACAAGCATTACAGCATTATCTATTCCTTTCACCACTTCAACATAACGACTGAAAGTAAGACTCCAATTTCCGTAAGCATCTTTAAAGCGGCCATATAGCTTGTGGTATCCTACTTCGAGGTTTGAAACAGCGGCAGTAAAGCTTTGAAGTATGATAGCATCTTCTGGTGAAACTGTAATAATATTAGCTGCACCAAAGCCAGGATCAACATCGAAATAATACTCCCCACTTGCTATTTTATTGCCGGTCTCAGATGCTAACACTTCAATATTCCTTCTGCTGGTATGGCTCCATTTTCCATCGCTGTCTTTAGTTCGTATATACAATTTATGAAAGCCTGCAGGTACACCTGAAAGGTCTGCGGTAAAAGCAAAACTACCATCAGCAGCCGGAGTAAAACTTAGCAGCCGATTTTGACCGAAGCCGGCATCTGTATCCAAAAAATATTCTGCCTGAACCACATTTTGTGCATTTACAAAAAGCGGAGCATAAGCAAAGAAAAGTATGGCTATAAAGGTTTTCATTGTAAGTCATTTTATAGTTCTTGCCTCAATAGTTACGGGCAGTCCTGAAGCGCCTGCGACACCTGATGTGGTGATTGTATAAATAACCGGGATTGGAGCTAATCCTGAAAGGGTGTAACTGCTACTTGCTGTTGCCCCACCAAAAGCACCTCTGTCTGCACCATCTGATCCGGCAGCAGAACCAGGCTTCAATTGATATTTGCTATCACTGGTGCCGGTGGTCATAAACAATGTGGTCATATCTGCTACAACCACATTATTGTTGGCAGTTCCAAATTGATTTGCAGCTGAGCCGGTATTATAGGTAACATTAACATTGCTACCTCCGTTGATATTTACCGTAGCATTTACAGGTTTTAAAATGTTGTTTTTGAACTCGCTGGTAGAGAATTGAAGATTAAGCGCATTTGCAGGGCCATCAAAAACATTGTTGTTGCATTGTAAAATAGGTCCGCCCCAAATCAATGTTCTTTGGCAAATGTTGTTGTTAAAAACAACATTGCTTGGATAGACATAGAATGAATTTCCCGTGGTTCTGATAGCGTTAGTACCGACAGCAGTTGGAAAAAAGTTTTGAATGATCATTACTCCATCTATTGCGGATGCCAACTCGAGATCACTTTCTATCCTGCACCTTTTTATAAGGATGTCATTTACGTTTACGTATATTCTGTCACCGGTGTTACCTGCGCTAACAGTATTTACACCTAGTAGTTGAGAACCAGAAGATCCTGTATTGAATAATACCTGGGCAATCTTTGCATCCAAAACATTATTGGATGTTTTTGGGTTTTCGGTTAAAAAGTATCCGGGACCAATAATCGCTAGCTTTTTTGTAATTACCGCCTGAGCATAAGTCGTAGTTGACCCTTCAAGATGGATTGTATCTCCACTTACCGTTGCACCCCACGTTACTGCATTATTCAGCTCTTTAAAAACGGGGTAAGATGCTGTACCACCAAGGTTGTTGCCGAACAGTGCGGTCCCATTGTAGTTAGACTTATTGTTTACGCGCCAGATTTTAGCCTCTGCGTTTTGAACAATTAATGCCGCAGCCACAGATGCAAACAAAAAGGATAATTTTACTTTTTTCATGACTAAATATTTTATATGAATACCTGTTTTAACTTACCAATCCGGAAGATGAATAACTATTAAGCGAAGATTTTCGATTATAATGAAGGACTATCTTAAAAAATTATTTAAGATAAACCGGTTAGGATGTATTTGTAGTGTCTGCATCCTGCGTAATAATGCTTACATAGATAGGTGTTGGCGTGTGAGAAACAAGCCTGGTATCTGCAGTTCTTTTAAGTGTTAGCCGGAGAAAACTTATGAAGCCGGCAGTTGCAAAAGACAGTAAGGCCAACCAATAAGGAAGCTGAAATACCATCTTTGTTTGAAGGCTAACCAATCCTAAGTCTATTTTTCCCTCGTATTTACCAACTGATGACATCAATAGTGATAGTGCAACGGCCCCTGTTGCAGCTAACAGCATGCTGTAGTAGCTTTGCTTGCTCTCGTTTTTCCAGAGCCCGTATATTACTATTCCACCAATGGCTGCTGCCAGTGCCAGTAACGCCCAGATGTTGAAGGAGATGTTTCCAGGATTTTGTGCCTGCTCATTTTCTATTCCTAAAAGACCTGCAACAAACTCACGATTTACTCCATTCATCGGTAATGATGTTCCAGTAATAAATTTGAAACCTGTTACAGATTTATGTGTTGCCTCACTCGCAGGATAATCTGATTGTCGCAAGTCTCCAACAACTTTAAAATCGCAAAAAGTAAAGAAGAACAAAATAATAACGAGCGAAAAGCAAAAGGGAATTACTACGTGTTTCTTAGCCCGGTATTCCTGTGTGGGTTTCTTAATATCAGTAGAGGAAGTTTGTTGTTTTAGCCCTGAAGTGCTCCTCATACCGTAAGCTTTAAGTGGTTAAATATTCAGTCCTCAAACTTACTCCTGGAGGTTGCGGTAGTCAACCTCCATTTATTTAATGCCGGAATTCATTTATTCTTTGATTTAAAAAATATTATATTGTATTTCGATCTTTCACAGTTCTTCAACTGTAACCTTATGACCAAAATAATAGTACTAATTGCTTTTGGCTTAACAGTTAATGATTGTCATGCACAGAAAAAGGTAATAGATTCTCTGTTCCAGGTTTTAAAAAGCCATCCACAGGAAGATACCATAAAACTCAACCTGCTTAATGAAGTTGCTTATGCATATAGCAGTGTTGATCCTGGTAAGGGTTTGCAGACTGCTGATGAAGCTATCTCGCTGGCTAAAAAGCTGCATAATAACATGAAACTCGCGGGTTCGTATACCAATAAAGGAGTTAACTACAACGCGCAGGGTAATTATTCGTTAGCATTGGAGATGTACAATACTTCGCTGCAGATGCATGAACAAATGCATAACCAAATTGGTATTGCAAAAGTGCTGCACAACATGGGGATCATACAATCACAAAGCGGCAATTATTACAAAGCTTTGGAGTATCACAAAAAATCCCTCGTTATTCTTACGGAATTGAACGAGAAGCAAAGAATGTCGAACTCGTTGAATAGCATTGGTGTTAACTACATGTATTTAGCTGACTATCCCAGGTCGCTGGATTATTTTCTGAAGGCTTTACAGATTTATGATAAGTTAGGCGATAAGCAAAGTTCTGCCCGTGCTAACACACTTACTAACATAGGAATCATTTATAAAGACTTAGCCAACTTTGAAAAATCATTGGAATATCATCAAAAGGCGTTGAACATCTTTGAGCCATCGGGTGATCAGCAAGGCATGGCAAATGTTTTAGGAAACATTGGAGTGGTTTACGACGAAATGCATGATTCAATCAGGGCATTAGATTACTTTAAAAGAGCTTTAGCTATCAATACGGAAATAGGCAATGACGTAAGAATAGGAAGTGACCTCACAAACATCGCGATTATTTACAGTCATACGGGAATGTATCAACAGGCTTTAGATAACCTGCAAAAAGCCCACGATATATATAAGGAAGCAGGAGATAAAAACAGCATGGCTATTGCGCTTAATGCTATCGGCGATATTTATTCAAAAGCCCCGGATGGTTTTTTACTGCAGCACGAGATAGCATTGGCTAAACGTTTTAATACAGCACTTGCTTATCATAAGCAGGCGCTACAATTATCGAGGGAGGATAATGCTTTAGACAGGCAAAGCGAATCATTGGAATTGTTAAGTAAAACGTATGAAGCACAAAAGGATTATCGTAATGCCCTCATCGCTACCAAACAGTTAGCTGTCGTAAAGGACAGCATTCTTAATGATGAACGAAAGCAACAACTTACAAGATTAGAAATGCAGTTTGACTTTGAAAAGAAAGAAGCACTGGTAAAAGCTGAACATGATAAAAGAGAAGCATTAGCTGCAGCCACCATCAATGAACAACGAATTGTAAAGAACTCATTAATGGCAGGATCAGCCATCCTCATAGTCGCTGCATTTTCCAGTTTCATTTTTTATAAAAGAAGACGTGATGATGAGAATCAAAAGAACGAAGCGGTATTTAAAGCTGAAGTAGCAGAAACTGAAATGAAGGCGCTAAGATCCCAAATGAATCCTCATTTTATTTTCAACTCGCTCAACTCTATCAGTGATTATATTTCAAAGAATAACCTGGTTGCAGCAGATAACTACTTAACCAAGTTTGCGAAAGTTATGCGTCTCATCCTCGAAAATTCCGAGCGAAAGGAAGTGAGTCTCTCCGATGATTTGAAAGGTCTTGAATTGTATATGCAATTAGAAGCTTTGCGATTAAACAATAAGTTTACTTATGAAATTAAGGTAGATGAAAGTATCAATCTGGAGAATACAATGGTTCCGCCATTAATGCTTCAGCCGTTTGTGGAGAACAGCATATGGCATGGGATATCAAAAAAGCCGGGCATGGGCAAAATCCTTATTGAAATAAAAAGACAGGACCAAATGCTCAATTGCATAGTCGAAGATGACGGCTTAGGCAGGAGTCAATCGAACTCTTCAAAGGAGTATGCTGCGAATAAATCTTTAGGAATGAAAATAACCAAAGCCCGAATTGACATTCTAAATAAAATAAAAAGTTCGAAAGCAGCAATTGAGTTGAGTGATCTTGCAGAGGGAATGAGGGTTGAAGTAAAGTTGCCTTTTGAGATAAGTCTTTAGTATGCTTAAAGCCATTATAATCGACGACGAGCAACACTGCATCGACAGGTTAAGCAACCTGATTGCCCAAACTGCGTCGTCTACAGTAAGTCTTATCAACAGCTATACAACTATTGAAGATGGGCTGCAGGCCATCCATAAGTTTCAACCGGATGTAGTTTTCCTGGATGTACAAATACATGATAAAACCGGGTTCGATTTGTTGACCATGATAGAGCACATAAATTTTGAAGTGATTTTCACCACAGCCTATGACAAGTATGCAGTAAAGGCTTTCAGGTTTAGTGCAATTGACTACCTGCTAAAGCCTGTAGATATTGATGATTTACAACAAGCACTTAAAAAGTTAGATGATAAAGTTTCAAAAAAGGAAATGTCAGGAAAATTTGAAGTGCTTCTACACAATCTTAAGGATATACGGGGAGCTTCGAAAAGAATAAGTATACCAACAATTAACGGGTTCAGCTTCCTGTCTGTTAGTGAGATTATACGTTGCCAGGCGGAGATAAACTACACAACCATTTACCTGAAGGAGAAACAAAAACTTACCGTAGCAAAAACACTTAAAGAGTTTGAGGAATTACTTACAGAATATAATTTTTACAGGATACATAATTCTCATCTTATAAACCTCGCCTACGTTAAAAGTTACAACAAAGGCAAAGGGGGCTATGTATCTATGATCGACCAGTCTGAAATTGAAGTATCAACACGTAGGAAAGAAGATTTTTTAAAGAGGTTGGCTTCAGTTTGAGGATGGGCTGCTTTAAATCCCCAAAAGCATCCGGTTGATATGCCCCAATTTTTTCACCGTTTATTTTTATGCACAAGTTAGCGTGGTAAGTGAGGGTACACTTCCCGAAGTTTCTCTTCATTCCTACATTTATTTCTCGCCTGGTTTTACTATAGTATACCATCTGCATTCCTTCATCATCACGAAGATGTTGAGACAACCAAAATAAAAATTTGCTTCATGCAAGAGTCTGTGGAAATAAACATAAGCAAGTGTATTAATTCCTCATATCAGAGGCATCGTGAAGCTTTTAATCAGCAGAAAAGGCTATAGCTCGCGATTCTTCAATCGACTGATGAAAATACTTTTCGTCATATACTTTTTCTAAGAGATTATAGAACTGTTTTGTTTGCAAACAATAAATGAAGTCCTGCATTTAATAAATGAAGATTGACTAAAGGAACCTGCAAGCGTAAGTTTGAGAAGCAACAAAAATTCTATTTTTTTAAAAGTTCTGGTTATGAAGACGATTAATGCAATGGGTAAGGAATATACTATCTATTCGGTAACAGGAAAAGTAGCGTCATCAAATAAAAATATGGAAACACGCGTATCGGGCAGCGGTGGTGGCTATAATGGCTCCGGATACTCAGCCCCGGTAAATATTAGGTCCACAACTACTGTGCATGACCAAATTTTCTTAGTCGACAATTCGGGCAAGGAACATTCTTTTCAATTACAAAATTTCGATCTCGCATGTAGAGAGGGTAATGAGTTAAGTGTTTTTTGGGCAATTAAGAAAGGTAAGCAGAGGGGTGAACATATTGCCGTACATAATAAGACCACAGAAAATTCTTTTTTTGATACCGGTGCCATCAGAAGAATGTTTAAACCCTCATGGATTATTCCGATCGTTTTGACCATATTTCTTTTATATATTCCCGGTGGTGGGATGGGCGTGTTCCTGGCTTTCTTAACATGGATCGCTTATGTTGTATTTACTATAAAGCTGGCGAATGATTTTAAAAAGAACTTTGATCCGGGGCAAATGAATTAGCATTCGATTTATTAGTAAACACCTTCGTACATTTTTTCTGCTCTAAACCTTCTTCGTCTCAAACCACCCGCACCATTGCAGAGACTGCATGTGGTACGGGTGGTTCTTTTTAGGGCTTACCGGTTCAAGGGTGATAAAAGAACTATGATGTAGATAAAGAACAAAAGCTAAAAGATTACCGGTAAAGCTCGAATGCCACTTTAAATAATAATCGGTTAGATAATATTTATTAATCTCCTTATATTAGTGTTTGAGTTTAACCATTGATTGCTAACCAAAACCTGAACAGCTTGTCGGCGACAAAATAGACAATCCCGCTGCATTGGGGAAGGTTGGCAGGTACAATCAAAAAAGCGAACTTATATTACTGCCGGTGTTGGTGTCGCCGTTCATGAGTTTAAATTGACGTTGGCCCCGCCGATTACATTCTCTTCGTCAATAGAAAGCTGGTTGGTGTAGACAGAAATTTTCTGGACTGGAGCTTAAAGAAACAGGCCGGACCAACCTGGTACACCACGGAACAAGTATAATGGCTGCGGATGATAAAGGATTACATAGCCAACTCGTTTCACGTAGATAGGGATGATTTAGAACTCGACGCTTTCAACAAGCAAGGCGGTCTCGGAAAAATGTGGCAGCTATTCGAAGAAGAAAAGGATATGATTATTAATGAACTAAATGAAAGCTTTGTAGCCTAATAATGAATCATGTCGAGACAAGGATATTAATTCAGGAGCTCGAAACCGATGGTCACAGTCCTATGAAGTTTATATGTTCTGATGGCTCTGTCTATTATGTAAAATATCGTTCGGGTAAATCATTTGATAAAGATGAGATCAACTGCCTTGTGTTTGAAATGGTTTGTACTGCATTGTTACAAAGACTGCAGGTACCAACACCGGCCCTTGCTTTAGTTACAATAGCTGACGGTTCCTATGCAAAAGGGCAATTAAAAGCCAATAAACGATATACCAAACCAGAGGTCATTGCATTGGGATCAAAGGAAATTGCGAGGGCAGATCTCATTAAAGAGATTGAGATGGTTAAAAAAAGAACTGAGTTTAACAGGTTTTTGAATCCTGAGGATCTTATAAGAATCGCCATTTTTGACCTTTGGGTTGATAATTACGACCGCCACTGCGATAATTATAATCTGCTCACTGCAATGAATGAAGGAAGGTTACAATACATCGCCATTGATCATGCATTTGCGTTTGGCGGATTAAAGGGTATGAACATCTTTAATGAGAAAACCGATGTTAACCCCCGCCGGAAGCTTATTCAAAGTCAATACTTTAAATCTGTCGTGAAGTTTATTGCGCAAAAAGAACAATTGCAAATCATTAAAGGCTTTATATCTTTACTAAAGCAACTACCAATAAATGATCTCATAGATGAAGTTTTTAGTCAGATACCGGAACAATGGCAGATTTCAACGCTTTTAAGAGCCAGGATAATTGGATTTCTTCAATCAGAGCACCGGCTCGTTTCTTTACAACAGATCGTTTCATTAAACTTAATTAAAACAAAAAGGGGGAAACCATGAAAAGCCTCATATCTGTAATATACCTCCAAACGAATTCTGTTTCGGGAGAAAAGATTGCTGTTGGCTTACTTGGGATAAGTGAGAAAGAGATTTTCTTTCAGTCATCAGAGCATAAACTAAAGCTTGCAGCCAAATTATCTTTACCCGACGTTAGCAAACATGCTGAATACAGCTTTGAACTGATAAGCAACAAGGTGAATGATGCCAATAAAGAATTTAAGAGTAATTCCTTGTTTCACTCTCCGTCTAAATTTAACAAAGAATACATCGAATACCTGAATAAGTACAGCCAAGGCCTATTACAGTTTGATATGCCTAAAGCTTTTGCAGCAAACCTTGATAAAAAAACATTCAGGCAGTTGTACCAGCAGTTTGTTGGGACCTGGGAAGAGAATGAAGCAACAGCCAACAAAAAAGAGAAGTTTTATTCCACTGTCAAAAAGCAGTTGAAGAAAAAGATTTTTGCCGAAAGAGCAGATGTTGAGTATGTACTTCAGCCTGACAAGGTTCATGGAATTTTATTGCCACAGGATATTGCGGTGATCAGTAAGAATGGAAACTTATTGGCCGCCCAGCCTATTGATTTCACTGCAAGTATTGATGTAATAGGTAAACATGCTTATGAGTTAGAAGTAATTTTTAACAGCCTCGAAAAATTTGGAAAGGATCATATTAAGGCGAACCATAAGGGCAGCTACTATTTACTGTTTAATAAGCCGGAAAAGAATTCAGAACAGGAGAAATTGTTGAATGAAATTATAAAAACGAAATCCGGCATTATGAATATTGAAGAGGCTTCTTATCTGGGAGAACTTGAACATACTCTGGAGGAAAATAATTATAGTAAGTTTTCGGCATTTGCAGAAACATTGTAATAGAGCCTGAAAACGAAAATAAGCCTCCGGTTGCATTAATCCCGCTTTCTGCCGGAGATGTCTTAGAGGCGACCTTCATGCAGGTAGACTTGAATATAAAGATAACAGAAGATGTGGAAAGTGAAGAAATGGGTACTCGTCTAAGCCATTTCTTTTTAGACCGTTTAGAGGTCCGAGTGGACGTGAATTTAGACGAGAATAAGCCTTTAAAACTGAATTACAATTGATTACCGAAGGTGCAAGTGGAAAAGTTAGACAGAACTTTTAGATCTTTAAGAAACAGGTAGGCACGTTAAAGTACACCAGCGAAGAGGTACCATGGCTGCGGATGATAAAGGGCTTTATAGCCGCTCGTTTCATGTAGATAGGGACCCCTGCTCTCCGTAGTGTTCCGCAGGACAACTACGGAGGCAAATGAAAAGCCAGACCGCGTCTGGAATTTGTAAAACACCTGCTGCATATTTCAGCTACAATTGTTATTCGAACTACAGTCCCTTAAATTCCGGCTTCAATCCAGCTTTTGAACTACATCCTTAATCTAAGACATAAGTATAGCGTGTAGGATGTTTAATTTATATTCTGCCGATGAACGAAATGCGACGCAACGATGATCAATCGGAGATACTTCAGCTTGTACCACAATTCTAATTACACAAATTTCAACCAATTAAATAGTTTCTAAAGTCTGGTCGTTTTCGACACTATGAACGCAGGTATTAATGAAAGATATCCGGCAAGTGAATTGGCTTGCAG
>JAOQAJ010000226.1 GCA_025963675.1 Segetibacter sp. | reverse complement strand
GAAGCTGAAATTGCTTTTGCAGGATACATTAAGTAAATTAAAAGCCGTTCCTAATTTAAGCTACAGTATTCCCCGCCAGACAAAAAACGGAGTTTATCATATACCCATTACGGGTACCTACCTTGGCCAAAACGGCCGGGGCGATGAAATTTATTCGATGCAGCCTGATAATATGCCTTGTCTTGTTCCCGGAAAAAGTTTCGTTTCAGACATGCCGGTATTGGGAATGCAAAAGTTAGATAAAAGTCAACTTCCATTACTGAAGAAAGGTGAGAATAAAGCAGGGGAGTAGGGCCGGAGGATATTAAAATAAAAAAGCCGGCAGGTTTTCCCTGGCAGCTTTTTTATTTTAATAGCTTATGCAAAAGGAAAGCTGTTAAAAAATGTAGCTTAAGTTTTTTTTGGCCAATCACCGTTACTACTATTAAGCAGTGTTGCGTCGCACTCTTGTACTGTTTTTTTATATTCAGCATTACTTAAGAGAGCCATTTGTCTCTTCAAACTCTATTATTAGCTATTCTTTATCTCTCGCTTTTTCAGCTTCTTTTACGCTCTTTTTTATTGGATCCAACGTTAAGTCCTCATCATCATTAGAACTTGCCTGTCCACTTTTCTCTCCGGGTTTTGATAAACTTCCCTTTTCTGTATCATCATCGCTGCCGCTTCCCATACCACCTTCTGACGCACTTGACCCACCTGTGTTAGTGATCACCATATTGCCGGTTCCCGTGATGGTAAGATCACCCTTTTCATCATCAAATTCTTCAAAAACAAGATCTGTATTTCCGTCGCCCAATACATTTAACCGGCTAAATTCTTTTGTTATCGTTGACATAAAACCTCCTGCTGTTTATTGGTTATAAATATGGTTTAGGGTAAACGAGAAATTATCGTGCCATTTGGCCAATTGCAATAACCATATTTATCGGTATTCACCGTGTCTCAAATAAGAACACAACTGTTCGTTAACGTACACTTAGCCTACTATCACCTTGCTCTTCTTTTATTGATTGTTAGGTCCTTATAAGTCCGGCATACATCACGTACTAATTCGTACTAATCAGTATTCAATCGTAAAAGTTGCGCTTGCCACCCCTGTGAAGAATTTGTGACTCTTAAATCACATGGGGTTACACCTGCAATGCTAAAGAGTTATAAAGAACCTGGTTTTGAAAGCCTTTCAATAGATGAAATGATTGTTGCAAAAGTCACAGTAACAACGCCGGCATTATCAGGGCAATGAAAGAAAAAGGCCATAATCCGAAAAGCATTGATAAATACATCCAATTGAAGACGCTTGTAGATTAACTGGGTTAAGTAAGTATAACAATCATTAAAGTAAGATATGCGGCATACGTGATCTAAGTAGGTGGCATAACTTAAACTGACAGGCGAGTTAGAGAGTAGTCATAAGACAATGACTACCTTCAATAACTGACTACGCTTTTACCTTTATCAGTCCATTTAACGCGGGTTCAACTTTCTCCGTTTTACATCCATCGGATTTGTCGAAAGCAGAGTCTCGAACAACTGAATCGTACAGGTAATTGAAAGCGTGCTTTCTAAATAAAAAAAGCCAGGAGATTCTGTTCCGGCTTTTTTTGTACGTAGCTTTTTGAACACTATTCAACATTGTTGCGACGCTCCGTTTATAACTCATATCGCTAATCAACTTTTTACCACCTTTTGCCAAATACTGGTTAAAAATAATCGCCTTAAACTTTCAATTTTAGGTTTTCCACTTTTTACGGTAGGTTTGCCAGTCTTTTTTAAAAACCAAAACACAGCTGAATAACTGTTGGTTTTGCCAGGCAAAAATCAGTTATTCGAATTCTTATTAAAAAATTAAAAAAACCAATGAATTTCAACAGGATCAACAACATTGTTGGATGGGTTGTTTGCATTATTGCTTGTTCGACTTATATTCTTACTGCAGAAGCAGGTGGAAGTTTGTGGGATTGCGGAGAGTTTGTCAGCAGTGCTTTTAAATTACAAATTCCTCACCCGCCGGGAGCTCCTTTATTCGTTTTGCTTGGAAGATTTTTTATAATCCTGTTTGGTGATAATCCAAATACGGCGGCAAAGGCTGTTAACGTGATGAGTGCGCTTGCCAGCGGTTTTACTATTCTGTTCTTATTTTGGACGATTACTCATTTTGCACGAAAGGCTGTTCAAAAGGCCGGAGAGGTTTTATCTAACAACGAGATCTTTGCCATCATGGGTGCGGGTGCTGTTGGTGCACTTGCCTATACATTTAGTGACTCATTTTGGTATTCAGCTGTAGAAGGCGAGGTGTATGCCTTAAGTTCTTTCTTCACTGCTATTGTTTTCTGGGCGATATTAAAATGGGAAAACGCTGTTGACCATGAGGCGCAAACAGGTATCAACGCAGACCGCTGGATCATCTTCATATTCTTTTTGATGGGTCTTTCCATCGGTGTTCACTTATTAAACCTGTTGACTATACCAGCCATTGTAATGGTGTACTATTATAAGCGTTACAAGGTTACGACCAAGGGTGTTTTGTGGGCTTTTCTTATTGGTTGTTTGATCACCGGTTTTGCTCAAAAGGCGGTCATACAATACACTATCAACGGCGCTGGCTACTTTGATATATTCATGGTCAATAGTATTGGATTGCCTTTTTTCAGTGGATTTATTATTTTCTTTTTATTGCTCGCTGTTGCTATCTGGTATGGCTTGAAAGTAGCCAGGAAAAACAACTGGGGCTTTTTGCGTTTGGGTCTGTGGTCCGTTGCATTTATGCTGATAGGTTATAGCACCTACATCACAACTATGATTCGTAGTAATGCAGATCCAGCAGTTGACATGTACAACGTAGACAATCCGATGAGTTTGGTTGGTTACCTGGGACGTGAGCAATATGGCGATTTCCCGTTGTTGTACGGGCAGAAGTTTACAGCCCAACCAGTAGACTACAAAGAAACTTCAACGAAATATATTAAGGCAAATGGCCATTACATCGAAAATGGTAAAGACGGCCATTACGTGTATGAGCCCGATAAGATGATGCTTTTTCCGCGCGTTTGGGATGCAAGCAACGACCAGGGGCATGGCGATTATTACGCTCAATTTTTAGGAATAGGAAAACAGCAGGATGGGACTTATGAAAGAGATCCTGACTTTGGAGATAACATTAAGTTCTTTGTTTCATACCAAACTTACTGGATGTACTTCCGCTATTTCATGTGGAATTTCTC
>JAOQAJ010000183.1 GCA_025963675.1 Segetibacter sp. | reverse complement strand
AATTTATCCTTGATCTAAGCAAACCTTCTGGTATTGCTATATATCTTTTCGCCTTTCGCCTTTTCGAAATTCTTACTGCTTAACCGCGTTTTTGAAATAAACTTTTTTCTCTGCCATATTGCATTTGCCGATTTGTTTTTATACAATTGTATGTTGGTTAGTACAAATTCAATATTTAAAGAGAAATTCGTTTCCTGCTGATATTACTACGTACTCTCCTTTCTTCCTGTAGTATTCACCTTTAATCTTTTCGCGGTGATCAACGAGAGTCTGCAATTCCTCGCGGAGGAGTTGAATAAATATTTAAATGTCAAATTACCAGGAGCTGATGTGAATCAGCCGCGTCTGGTTGTTGGAAACATTTCACTTGCTTCAGAAAGTACAGCGCCAGATCCCGATGTTAAAAATAGAGCTGTTTTAAGTTTGATAAATATAGAGGAAGATCGAATTTTAAAACAGCAGGAAAACTACATAAAAACGAGTACAAAAACAGTCTACAAAAGCCCGCCCATTTGCCTCAACCTTTTTATTCTTTTTTCGGTAAATCGAAAAAAGTACGACGAGTGCTTAAGCTTTCTTTCTTACATCATGCAATTCTTTCAATACGAAAATGTATTTACCCCTATAACCCACCCCGGCCTGAACTCAAAAATTAAGAAACTCATAGTTGATTTACACAACCTAAGCTTCGAGCAGTCAAATCATTTATGGAGCATACTTGGAGGAAAATATTTGCCATCGGTGATGTATAAAGTAAGACAGTTAACAATCGACGAAGATGCTACCATAAGTGAAAGCGGCTTTATAAAGGAAATTCAATTGAATGAAGTTTTAAAACTGCCGGTGTCATGACGACATCATTCAAAATATTATTCATGGCAGAGGTGCTGCATGACTTCTATAAGAATGAGGAATGCCCTGATTTTACTTTTATCCCAACGGAAGAAACAGCACGGTTGTTATCAAATCATAAAGCTTTGTTCAAGACGGTAGGTAACAAGCTAATAGTATTAATTAAAACCGACGAAAGCAGTAAGCCATTTGTTGAACCGAAGCCGACGGAGAAATTTTCTTTTTATATGGCTTTAAATGAACCGACGTTTATGATTGTGTCCAATCTTGAATTGGACGATTTGGCAACCCACCGTTTTTACTTTACCAATGTTTATCAGAATAAAGCGGCCATCGCGCCCGGCACCGATTTTCTATACTTAACAAATCCTCTGCTTCCTTTTGATGCTTTGTCAAACTATCAGGCTGGTGATTTTGTAAAAGAAGCTGATGTTATCTATGAGGCTCTTAAAACTTCTAATGGTAAAACGCCACCCGATCCCGCTTTTTGGATAAGTCGAAATAAAAATCAATACGCTTCTAAATCTGATCTCCTGCAATATGTAACAAAACAGCACAGCTTTTCAGTTTTTCCAAATGCTGCGACAGTAACTATATCGGTTTATAAACTAAATATTGTTAACGGTCTGTTCGATCAACAGGTGGTACACAATATGTCAAGGTATGAGACCGCTGTTGATAAAATATCCATCGATTTATCCAGGTTAGCCGATGGTAAATACAGGGTAGAATTGAATGCAGCAAATTTCTTTATCTATATCAGCAACGAAGCTGTCTACAATAATTTATTCGGCGTAATCGAATTGTATAATCACTTCCCCGCCGGCGATGACTTTGCCTTTTTTGATGCAGCCGGCAAAGTGAAAGATCAAAAAGATGTAAATGGGAAAAATGTCTGGCTCAACTATAAAATAAGATTCGCTAACAGGGTCGCTTTCTGGAAATATGTCGTTCCAAAAAAAGGGGTAGAGGAGTTTGAAAGTCACCCTGATTATAGTTTTAATGGAAACGCAGATCCCCTGCCTTCTGATGCCTTTACTTCCAACCTGCCTATCCCCTTACAGGAGGAGCCGCAGGACTTTAATACACCAAAAACAGTCTTATTTTTGAAAAAAAGGTGTTCATTTCTAGGTATACCCTAATCCCATACAAATCTCCAATGTTGCTATATTTCTTTATCTTAACTTAAGATTTATAACTTATGAGTTCAGGAAAGGAATATTTCAATAAAGAAAAAAGTGCTTTTTGGTCGGTAATAGCGGTGAGTATAGTTGGTGGAATAGCTATTTTCTCAGTTTATTACAATAGTGCCCCGAAAAAAAATCCCAAGTTGAAATTTTTATTGCAGTAGTTGGAGTACTAGGTACGCTAGTGGCAGGCATCTTTCAATTTCTTACAAAAGACAAGGTGATTGATAAAAGAGCAGAAAGAATAGAAATAGCAAAAAGAAAAAGAGCTAGGACTTTTAAAAATTTTGAAGCAACATTAAAGACCGCAGGCGGTGATACGGCTAAAACAGCGCAGCTATTAACAGATTTGGAGCAGAGACTCATACAGCAGTTGGACGAGAAATACAAGGATGAAATTCAACAAGAATCAAACTTTAAAGCTATTAAGCTACACACATTAAGTATTATTACACACGTAGAATCCTATATTGGTACTATTAAAAAAAATTCTGTTATAAATCTTATCATTGGCATTTGTGCTACACTCACGGGTATTGCAATTTTGTCTGTTACCATTTTTACCACACGAACTTTTCTTACACTTAATGACTTCGTGGTATATTATGTTCCTCGCCTTTTCTTTGCTGGTTTCATTCAATTATTTGCTTTCTTCTTCCTTCGACTATATAAATCAAACCTAGAAGACGGAAATACTTTCAAAACGAGCTTACCAACCTTAGTGCTAAGACATCTTCTTTAATAATTGCAGCTCTTTTAAAGAGAGAAAGTAAAGTGGATGAAGTTTTAAAAGAGCTTTCGGGAACAGAAAGAAATTTTAAACTTGCAAAAGAAGAAAGCCTAATGAATTTAGAAAAGGCGAAAATTGAACAAAAAACAGACGCTTCACTGATTGAGGGAATAAGAGACCTATTATCAAAGGTGGCAGAGAACGGTAAGCAGGGAGTGATTAAGTGAAGGAGTTTGTACAGATACGCTAGCCAAAAACTACCAGGTTACTGATTGCCTTTCAAGCGATTCTCGTCAACGGTTGTACCAGTTTTATGATCCTTGTTCCGGCATTGCCGGATCAAGGATCATGTTCAGACCTCGCTTACTCTACAATTATAACTGGCCTAATCTTATGTCTTGTCTAGTAAACTTGCGTATTGCAGTTTGGACATGGATAGGATTTTCTGTCAAAATCCCTATAAAAAAAGGTTTTACAGCTTTCAACTAAACATTGTCTTACCTTATTTTGAAAAAACGTATCAAGGTCTAATGTAGGACAAGCCATGCTTGCTAATCTAATGTCTTGAAATGCGTATTCATTAACTGCTTTGGCGTTCTTTCGTGCCACTAATCCAATTTTTCTTACATATCCTGCTGTCGTCCAAGGATTAATAATATTTCGAGCCCCAGAGGCATCTGCGGCAACTTTATTTGTAACAAGTTCTTCAATAGTGAATGACACCTGGTTTATTTTGGTCAAATGTTTCAGGTTGCTAACGTTCGTTACTAATTCAGCAGCTTTCTCACGACAAAACA